>NZ_JBSSCC010000002.1:0-131752 GCF_054059455.1 Thermostichus sp. MS-CIW-23
AGTTTGACTGCGTTGACTACTTTTTCTGGTGTGTTTTGGTTGACCCAGTTCAACGCCTGCACAAAGGCATCCATTGTCGCATCCAACTTTGCGGCCTGGGACTGGGACACCTTGAGTTTGCAAGCTACAGTCAGGGCTTGGGTCATGGTTCTATCATAACTTCCGCATTCCTCCCGACACTGACCCTACGGGTACAGTGCGGGGCTCCTGCGATTTCTAGCTGACGAACAGCTTTAAGTTGCATCGCTTCCTAACTTCCCTCTTCCCCTGGGAGTGGTCGCGGAAGCAGCGCGGAACGCTTGGGGAGTGTCCCAATCCAGTTTGGAATGGCTATGGCTTGCATGGCGAAGCCATACACTGTTGCCCAGGGCTGCAGCGATTGCATCCTGCTCGTTGCCAAACAGAATGGCAGTATCCCGCAAAGCTCTGATCTCTGACGCTGCGAAACTTCGGGTCTTTGCTCTCTCGAAAGGCCAACCCTGCCTCTTGAATGGCGTTCCGCTTGAGGTGGCAGGGATCCTCTTTCACCCACTGCGGCAGGTCAGTGCAGGATGATGTCCCCCAGCTTTCTGGCTGTTTTTGGAGCCCCCTGCTATCGCGAACGGCACAGCCGGTCTTTGTGGGCAACCACAAACGTATGCAAGCAGACACCAAAGTAATGGCCGGATTAGAGTCAGGCTCCTCTAGCGGGCCAGGTACCGTTCCAAGCGTCCCTGGAAAAATGACAAGATTAACGTCAGCAGCCAGTACCACAGCGCTGCCACCACCAAAGCCTCAAAAAAATGTTGGCGCGGCAAACCTGCCTGTCGAGCCCGGCCCATCAACTCCTGCAAAGCAATGGCGCTGGCCAGGGCAGTGTCTTTCTGCATGGCGATGAATTGGTTGCCAATGTCCGGTAAGACAATTCGAAAAGCTTGCGGCAGAACAATGCACCATAGGGTTTGCCAAGGCTTAAGCCCTAGGGCATAGGCGGCTTCCCGCTGCCCGACGGGAATGGCTTGGATCCCGGCCCGGAAGATCTCGCTCATGTAGGCGCCATAGTTCAGGCTCAAGGCCAGCACTGCCGAAGTGAACGAGCCGAACACCAGGCCCAGTTGCGGCAAAGCCTGGTAGATGAACAAAAACTGCAGAAATAGAGGTGTGCCTCGCATCAACGAGACATAGAGAGCGGAGAGGCTGCTCAGAGGGGCAATCTGGGAGAGGCCCGCCAGTGCCGACAAAAAGGCCAAGGTGGTAGCGCAGAGGATGGAGACCAAGGACAGTTGAAAAGTAGTGCCCACCCCTTGCGAGATGAACCACCACCACTCGCGCACAAAGTTGCCGTTGAGACGCAAGGTACGGATGGGGATCCCGGCCAACTCCAACTGTACCCCGCTGAAGGTGAACACCAACAACAGCAGCCATAAAACCAACCACAACCCCTGGGCCACCGGGAACGGGATCCCTTTTCGAATCCGGGGCGGTGGGTAAATGGGCTGCTCCAGTGGGATAGAGTCTTTGCTCACTCAGCTTTTTTCGTCAGATCAACGCCGTAATACCGCTTTGAGAGAGCCGTCAGCGTGCCGTCCGCATGCATGGATTCTAAGATTTCGTTGATTTTGGCTTGCAAGCTCTCGGAAGGGGCAGGGCTGGAGCGATCCAAGGCCACAGCCAAGGCTTCATAGTAGACCGGATCCCCCAGAGTTTTCAGGGGCAGTCCTTCCCGAATGGCGTTTTCAGCCGTCGGCAAAGCTGTCAAGACTGCATCCAGGCGGGTGCCATCCCCCAGTGCCAAATCCTGCAGAGCCAGGCTATCGGTGTCGTAGATGCGAATGTCCACCCGCGGGGCCGGAACTTGGATGGTCTCTCCTTCCAGAGTGAGGTTGCCCTCCAGGTAAGCTTGGTAGGTGGTGGCGGTGCCCACCCCAACTCGCTTTCCTTCCAAGGCGGCGATATCGGTCAGGGTCGAGGCTTGGTGGACCACGAAGCTGGCGGGGGTGTAGTAGTAGGGAATGGTAAACAGCAGAGCTTTCTGGCGCTCGGCAGTCACGGTCATCGACCCGACATTGACATCCCAGCGGCCATTCCAAGATCCGGCGGTGATGACATCGAAGTTGATATCCAGAAACTCAGCCTCTACCCCCAAGCGCTTGGCGATCTCGCGCGCCACATCCACGTCAAATCCTTCCCAACTGCCGTCGGGATTGAGGTAGCTCTGAGGCCGGTAATTGGAGTCGGTGGAAATCCGGAGCACCCCCCGCTCTTGAACTTGAGCCAACAAATCGCTACCTTGGGCCAGCAGGGATCCCTGGTGTGTGCCTAGAGCCCAGCATCCGGCCAGGGTCAAGCAAAGGGCTTGTAGGGATCGGCGTCGAGAAACAGACATCGGCAAAACCTCAGATGAAGGTGAAGGGCAAACCCATTGGAATCCATCCAAGCTATCCAAGGCTGTCACAATTCCCGTTGCAAGGTAGTATCACCTGACACTGCCGCTTTGGGTGGCTATTCCCGACTGGGGCGAGCGGGTCGCAATTCTCCAAACATGCTCTAAAAAAGGCAAATCAACTGTCTCAGGATTGAGCTTATGAATCCCAATTGAGATTGAAATATCTCCTCCAGAAAGGCATCCCCTGAGACTTGCGATCAAGACTCGTGCTGTGTTGCCCGGGGGGGCAATCCGTATCCCTCTGTGGGCAACGGAGAATCGACGTTCTGGGTAGCAGAAAACATTTGGCTCGACCCAATGGATCCCCGTTAGCAATTGGGCGGAGAGGATGTCAATATCTTTGGAAGAGAACGGGGTTGAGGGTGGTTATGCAAGCGGTGATCTTGGCGGGTGGGAAAGGAACTCGTTTACGGCCCTTTACCTTTTTGCAGCCTAAGCCTTTGTTGCCCCTTTTGGATGTGCCCTTTTTGGAGTGGCTGATCGGGCGCTGCCGCCGAGCCGGCCTGACAGATATTTTGCTCAGCGTGGGTTATCTGGGCCAACAAATTGAGGCTGCTCTGGGAGATGGCTCTGCTTTGGGGGTGAAGCTCCGCTACATTCCTGAAGAGACGCCTTTGGATACGGCGGGAGCCTTGGTGCTGGCTCAGCCCTATTTCACCGGGGATCCCTTGGTGGTTTTCAATGCAGACATCCTCACGGATCTGGATTTGCAGGCGTTGATGCAATGTCATGTGCAGAGCAAGGCCATTGCCACCCTCACCCTCGCCCGCGTGGAAGATATCACCGCCTATGGCCTGGTGGAAGTTGGGGAAGGGGGCCAGATCCAATCTTTTCGGGAAAAACCCACCCCTGCAGAAGCCCTCACCCTCACCACCGACACGATCAACGCCGGCACCTATGTCTTGGATCCGGCCATTTTTAAAGACTACCCCAGTGGGGATCCCCTCAGCTTTGAGCGGCGTGTCTTCCCCGATCTGCTCAGGCAAGGGCACCGGCTGCAAGCTTATCTCCACGCAGGCTACTGGCGGGATCTGGGCACGCCGGCCAGCTACTACCACGGCCAACTGGACATTCTCCTGGGTCGAATGACGGATTTTCCCTTAGAAAATGTGCAGCAACAGGCGCCGGGGATATGGGTGCACAAAACGGCTGAGATCCATCCCAGCGCTCAACTGCACGCCCCCTGCTACATTGGCGCCCACACCCGGCTGGGATCCCAAGCTCAGATTCCAGCAGGCACCATCCTCGGCAGCCACAGCTGGGTAAATGGATCCCTGCAGCCGGGAGCCTACGGGCCGAGAGTCCTGGTAGTGTAGGTTAAGTGCAAGTTAAGTTCACGACCATCCAGGACAAAGCCATCAACAGATGGAGTTACCACAAACTGGGGAACGCTGGGATCCCTACCTTGCCTCTGTGGCTGCTCGCTTTAATCGGGAGCTGGAAATTCAACTGGGTCGGCCAGGTTGGCAACTTCCCCCAGACCTGGAGCAACTGCCTTTTTGGCAAGCCCAGCAGCGGGATCACCTGCAAGAGCGCCTCGGGATCCCCTTTTGGCAACTGCGTGCCCCCAAAAAACGGGAAGCCTGTTTGGATTTGGGCTGTGGGGTAAGCTTCCTGACCTATCCCTGGAACGATTGGCAAGCCTACTTTTACGGCCATGAGCTGAGCGGTGAGATTGTGCGCTTTATTCGCTCGCGGGCACCCCAGCTTAACTCCAAGCTGTTCAAGTCAATGCAACAGGGATCCGCCCACCATTTGGAAAACTACGAGTCGGAGCAATTTGATCTGGCCATTGCCACCGGATTTTTGTACTACTACCCGATTGAGTACTTCGACGCGGTTTGGGCAGAGTTGATGCGAGTGTTGCGACCGGCTGCACCTGTGATTATTGAAGTGGTCAATCCCGACTCGGTGTGGGCGGAACAATGGGGCCTCATCGAGCTATTCAAAGGCACCGAACCGATTTTCACCCCCCTAACGGAGTGGGAGCGGCGCATCGCAGCCTTGGGGGGCAAAATTCAGAAACAGGCCAGTGGCGAACTGTTCACCACCTATTGGATTCAGCGCAGACCGTGATCTGCTCACAACCGGGAAAGTATCGGAGCATTCGGAGTAGTGGGGTAACCTTTAAGGCTGGGTACTAAGATTAAAAATAAGATAAAGATTAAGATTAAGAAGTGTGATCCCGGACAAGGGATCCACCGCCATCCATGCAAGCCTCCTCTCCCACCTTCCTCTTGGTTGATGGCTACAACATCATCGGAGCTTGGCCCACCCTGAGCCAGTTGGCGCGTCGCTCCCTGATGGAATTGGCCCGTCTGCGCTTGGTGGAATCTTTGGCCAACTATGTGGCCTTCCGGGGCTACCAGGCGACCGTGGTGTACGATGCCTACGCCCAACCCACTCCAGCCCGGCAAGAGCGCTCCCCTTCGGGTATCGAGATCCTGTATACCTCCTATGGCGAGACCGCCGACAGTTGTATTGAACGGCTGTGTGCCCAGTTGCAGAGGGATGGGTGTCGGGTACGGGTGGCTACCTCCGATCGTGTCCAGCAGTTGGTGATTGGCGGCTACAACGCCGAATGGGTCTCGGCAGAACAACTGTGGGATGAAGTGCAGCAGGCCCAGCAGCAGATCCGGCGCGTCCAACCAAAACGGCTATCGAGCAAGCGGGGCATTGATGCCTACTTGGATGCAGATACTCTCTCGCGCCTAAACCGCTGGCGGCTGTCCGGCCAAGATCCCATGCGCTAAATGCCATCGTAGGGAACGGTGGGAGCTCCATACCAAAGATGCTCTTCATCTGGCGAGGCAGTGGGCAACTGCTCCTGTGAAGGATCCGCCGGAGCCAGCTCCCGCTCATCCACCAACACCAGCACCCGCACAACTCGATTTTTGGGCAATTGTTCCTGCGCCTTCATGGGCAAGATCAGTTGACCTTGGCTGTCGGTACGAGCCCAGAACTCATGCGCTTTCATGCTGTTTCCCAAAATCATGAGCCAATGAAGGGATCCCCAGGCCGGATCTTAGTGAGGATGATGAATGACCCCAGAAAGCTCCATCTGTTCTTTGTATTCAGATGAGTCGGAGAGGCTGGCCCAGCTTTATAGTTATTTTGATTCAAACTAGGACACTCTAGGACACTGCGTCAGGGTTGTGGAGCAATAGCGTTGCGGAGCAATAATGCGCGGGGCTAGAGGGCTTGTCTCAGCAGCCCAGGCATCTCACCTAACCTGAAACGGCCATAAACTCCCACAGCATCTCGGATAAGCTTGCCTCAACAAATCTCAAAAGCCGCTGGCAGGTAATCAACCAAAGCATAGCTTACCCCTTCCCTGGAGGCCCGACGTTCTATCAACGCGACATCAAAACGGCAGGACAACTCGGAGAGGTGGGGATGCTGGCTCAAGAAGGCCTGGGCAGCCCGGATCAAGCGTCGCTGCTTGGGGATCCCAACCGCCAAAAGCCCGCCTCGATCCCAGCTACCGGGGCTACGGGTTTTCACCTCTACGAAAATCAGCACATCAGCTTTGTGGGCAACCAGATCCAGCTCGCCCCAAGGGCAGCGCCACCGCTGGGCCAGGATCTGCCAGCCCTGCTGACAGAGATATTGCCGCACCCAGCCCTCGCCGACGTTGCCTGTATTCTGGAGGGAAGCCCTTCTGGGCAAGGGATCCATAAAAAAATCACCAGCGCCCGGCTCTAATGAGCAGATCCATTGCCGTGATACTTGTCGGTGTCGTAAAAGCCGTTGCGGGTGCCGAAGTAGAAACTTGCCAGAGAGAGGACAAGAGCAACCCCCACCAAGACTAACTTTGCATCCACGTGGTTTTCCCCTGATTTTCTCCTCAACCGTGATCATAATAGCCTGCCGCTCCTTCACAATCCTCTGGTAAGCGATGCGCGGCACTGATATCGGCCAAGGCACAGCAAGTCTTGGGGGATCTCATTGGAGAGCTTTTCTTGAATGCTTGAATGAATGACTCCCACTGGGAGCTCAGCATGCTACCATTCAGACGGAAAGGGAGTAGTCAGGCGGCTTACCGCCCTCTGCATCGACATACTGGCTAAAAACAGCCCGGTGCAAGAGACAAAGCAAGCCCGGCAGGCTGCTTTGGTGACGAGACTTTCACTGAGTTCACGCGGAGGTGAGCTTGGTGAGTCCGTCTGACTTTCCCAGCCTTCACCTCTAGGTGTGAACCGATTCCACACACAAGAGAGGTTGGAGGCTAGAAAATGTGGGCCGGTTTTTTATCGAGTTTGCTGCTGGTGACGGTAGCGGAATTTGGGGACAAAACCTTTTTTACCCCCTTGATTTTGGCGATGCGCCACCCACGCCGCTGGGTTTTTCTGGGGACATGGCTGGCTTTAGCGATGATGAACCTGCTAGCGGTAGGAACCGGGCAAGTGCTTTTTAAGCTACTGCCACCCTTGGGCGTGCGGGTGCTATCGGCTGGGGTTTTCGCCGTTTTTGGCTTGAGAATGCTCTGGCAAGCGTGCAGAATGCCACCTCAACAGGCATTACCAGAAGAAGAGGAAGCCCTCAGACAAGTGATGCAGGCAGAAGCAAAAGGAGTTGGCCGCGGGGGGGTTAGGGCCATCGTCTGGGAAGCCTTTAGTTTGATCGCCCTAGCCGAGTTCGGGGATAAAACCCAGATTGCTACCGTTTCCCTAGCCGCCACCCATCCGGGATTCAGTGTCTGGGCGGGGGCAACCCTGGGTCATGGTCTGATGGTAGGGCTGGCGGTGGTGGGAGGTCGTTTTTTAGCAGCTCACATCTCTGAACGCGCCGTGCATTGGGTGGGGGGCGGCTTATTTCTGGTGTTTGCGTTGCTGACCGGTTGGGAGTTGCTGGGATCCGGGATCAGCTAGAAATCGCAGGAGCCCCGCACTGTACCCGTAGGGTCAGTGCCGGGAGGAATGCGCTTTGATGAAGTACAATGAACTTATGAGCCAAGTCCTGACCATATCCTGTAAGCTCAAGGCGTTCCCGTCACAAGCCGCCAAATTGGACGCGACGATGGATGTCTTTGTGCAGGCATTGAACTGGGTCAACCAGAACACGCCGGAGAAGATCGTCAACGCGGTCAAACTGCAATCCCTTTGCTACTACGAGATTCGAGCCCGGTTCGGCTTGTCCAGTAACTTGGCTCAACAGGTGTGCAGACGGGTGGCGGGCGCTCGCAAAGTGGCGAGACAGCGCAACCGTCCGGTTAAAGAGTTCAAGCGTAGGTTCGTTACCTACGATGCACGTATCTTCTCATTTCGCGAGAAAGACTGGACGGTGTCGCTGACCACGGTGGAAGGGCGAGAGCGCTTTGAACTAGCCATTGGCAACTACCAGCGTGGGATGCTGGCTGGTTCCAACCCAAAATCTGCCACCCTGG
The DNA here is from genome assembly GCF_054059455.1 of Thermostichus sp. MS-CIW-23. Classification (NCBI taxonomy): domain Bacteria; kingdom Bacillati; phylum Cyanobacteriota; class Cyanophyceae; order Thermostichales; family Thermostichaceae; genus Thermostichus; species Thermostichus sp. MS-CIW-23. The sequence continues at coordinate 7,812 of NZ_JBSSCC010000002.1, forward strand.
TCAAGCGGAAAGACGGCTCCTACTACATCCAGATTTGCGTAGAGAAAAACCCGCCCAAGCAACAAGATACCGACAGGGTGATCGGGGTGGACTTGGGCAGGACGGATATCGCCCATACGTCAGAGGGGGACAACTGGAATGGACAGCAGTTGAACCGAATCCGAGACCACTACTCCAAGCTGAGGGCGGCACTCCAACGCAAAGCCAGTAAGGGCACCCGCAGTTCGCGGCGCAGATGCCGTCAACTGTTGCAACGGCTGTCTGGCAAGGAGAGACGCTTTCAGGCGTGGGTCAATCATCGCATCTCCAAAGCTATTGTCTCTAGGGCAAAGGCGACAAATAGCGCTATTGCTCTGGAAGACCTGACAGGGATCCGGGAAAGGGTCAATCAACAGCCACGCAGCAAAGCCGAGCGGCGTAGGACCAACAGTTGGGCGTTTTATCAACTCCGTCAATTTTTGGAGTACAAGGCTCTGCGTGCGGGGGTTGCTCTGATTCTTGTTCCGCCTGCCTACACGTCGCAGACCTGCCACCGGTGTTTGCACATTCATCCCGATCCTGCGCAATCCTACCGCAGTGGCAAGTCGTTCAAGTGTGGGCACTGTGGATGGGAAGGGGATGCGGATTTGAATGGTGCGAATGTGATTGCGCTTTTGGGGGCTGCTGTAAACCAGCCTAGAGGTTCGGGCCTGTTTTGTTCTCTGGTAGGGCAGAGCAGGCTCAGGGCTACTGAAAGCCCGCTCCGTACCGCTTAGCGGTCGGAGTCGGGTAGTTTACCCAAATTCCTGTTCGATGATCCGCCATCGGGCAGTGATCACACCTGGCTCTAGGCTGAGGCGGCTGACGACAAGTTCCAGGGCTTGGTCGTCGCGGGTTTGGGTGACCAGCTCTGCTTCGACTTTGACCAGATCGGGCTTGTCCTCCAGGTCTTCGCTGTAGAGGGCGCGCAGTTTGAGATGGGTGGGAGCTATGCCTTGCAAGAGCAAGGCGCGGATGTGGGCCTCTGCTTGGCTTTTGCAGATGAACGAACACTCATAGACCAGTTCCAGTTCTGTGCCTTTCAAAGGCTGCTGGTTGATGCGGTAGCCCAGTGGACGCAGCACAACGTTGGAGATCAACACAGCTCCGGCCCCAATGGCAGCTTGGGGAATGTACCCCGATCCGGCAAAGGCTCCCACCGCGGCTGCACACCAGATGGTGGCGGCGGTGTTCAGGCCACGGACGCTGGCTCCTTCCTTGAGGATCACGCCACCGGCCAAAAAGCCAATCCCCGATACCACTTGGGCCGCAATACGGGTCGGGCTGCTTTCATCAGGGGTGAGAACCGAGAGCATGACAAACAAAGCTGCACCCGTGGCCACCAAGGTGTTGGTGCGCAAGCCGGCCATACGCTGCCGCCACTGTCGCTCCAGCCCGATCACGGATCCCAGGACAAAGGCAACGGCCAAACGCAAGGTGAAGTCAATCCAGGTCATGCTCCGGTTCTCGTGAAAGGATAAAGTTTAGCCATCCTCATCTGGGATCCCAAGGGCAGTGGCTTCCTGTTGCAAGGTTTGCCAGAGGGCTTCCAGTTGAGCAAAGGCGGATTCTGGGGCCAGCTTACCACCTGTTTCTAAAGCACAGGTTATGCCCACCCGATAGGCATACTGCTGCAGCCGTGACCGAAATTGAGCAGCAGCCAAGGGAGATAGAACTTTCAAGGTCATGGCACACCTCCTAAATGTTTGCTGTAACCCTTCGTTGGTCAAAGGACACCTCGTAAAAGTGCTCTGCGCCGCCGTCGCGATGGCCTTGTGGCGAGACTCTGAAAGGCTGATTTCTCAAGAAGGGCTGGATTATTCGTTCCTGGAACGCGCTTTGCCGGTGAGGTGCCCCCTGGATCCAGCGCCGGCGCAGCCCTAGAGCTCCACTTCAACCCCGACTAGCCAAGCCACCAGGGTGAAATACACCCAGAGGCCGGTGAAGTCTTTAATGGTGGTGATAAAAGGATCCGCTCCCGGAGCGTGGTCAAAGCCCAGCTTTAACATCACCCAGGGCAAAATGGCGCCCAAGATAGCCCCCAAAGTGAGGACAGTGGCCAGAGCCAAGCCCACCGCTAGACCCAATTGTGGGATCCCATTGGGTGCCCCCTGCCAGAAGTAGGCAATCACCCCAGCCGTGGCCCCCAGGATCACACCGATAATGCCACCAATGCTGGCTTCCCGCAGCAAATAGGGGAGAAACTGCCGCACGTTGATGTGGCCCCAAGCCAAGCCACGGGCAAAGATGGTCGTAGATTGGGTACCGACATTACCGCCCATATCCATGACCAAGGGGATGAAAATAGCCGCTGCCGTCACCGCCTCCAACACCTCCTCAAAGGTTTGGATCACTCCCCCCACCACCATGCCGCCAATCAAGGTGATGATTAAAAACGTGATGCGCAGGCGGACGGCATACCAACGGGAGCCTTTAACCAGGCGCTCGCTCCAAACCTTGTCTCGGCTGAGCAAGCTGCCCACCCCTGCTTGGGCCAGAGCAGCATCCGTAGCCTCTTCTTCCACCAAATTGATCACATCTTCAAAAGTGATGTCACCCACCAAGCGTCCTTCACTGTCGACCACCGGAATAGCCGGCAAGCCCGAATCCTTGAGCAAACGAGCTGCCTGGAGATCCCGGTCGGTAACCCGCGCCACAGTATCAACCCCTTCAATCAGCTCCCGAATCGGTAGGTCGGGATCCGCCTTCACCAGCCGCACAGTGCGGATGAGACCCTTGTAGAACCGCTGATCGTCCACCACAAAAATCACATCCAGCTCATCGTCTCCCAGTTGAGAGTCCCGCACGCTGGCCAGAGCAGCCCCGACGGTGAGGGTATCTCGTACCGACAAGTAGCGCAGGTTCATCAGCCGACCGGCACTGCGCTCTGGATAACCCAGCAAGATATTCACTGCTTCCCGAGCTTCTGGGCTGAGGTTGGCAATGAGGCGCTTGGTTACTTTGGCCGGCAACTCCTCAAACAGACGTACCCGCTCATCCGGAGGTAAGGCTTCTACCAGCCGGATCACTTCTGGGCTTTCCATGCTGCGAATGAGATCGGCCTGCTCTTCGGGCCGTAGATACTCAAACACTGCAATGGCTTTGTCTTTTTCCAGCAAGCGGAAAGCCAAAACCCGCTGCCGAGGTGAAATCTCCATCAACTGCTGCACCAGCTCGGCAATGGGAGCGCGGTTGGCCTCTCGCTTGGCGGCTTCCAAGGAAGCAGGGGTTAGGAGATCGCGAAGAATGTTGTGCCGCATGATAAACCTCCGAACGTTGGGGTCAGCCGGGATGAAGAGAACCAGGAGGTCAACAGCCAACCGGTGCTCCGAGGCTCACAGGGAAGCCCTGAAACCCTTGGATGGCCGCGCAGCAAGCCGTAGGTCTAGCGCCAGGCCTCCAAGCCCAGCTTGGATCGCAAGCGCCCAAGCCGATAAAAGGGACTCCAAGGGATCCCCAGGCCTGCGGAAACCCCAAAACCCACAACGGGAAAGTCAAGGGGAATCCCCTCGGAATTACTCCTGATCTCCCCTTTTCTGAACAGGGCTGCACAAACCCATTGCTCAGGTAAGGCTCTGCTCAGCTCATCTGTTCGTCGCCGACTGAGAGAGCCACCCAAGTCAAAAGCTAGCCGGGAAAACTCTCCCACCCCTTCGCGTTGGCGAAACGGGATCCTCTCAAGCGACGACAGAAGCTGTCAGCGGGGAAAAAGAAGACACCAGTAAGAGCCCAATCTTCAAGAACGTGCTCCTCGAAGACCATCCACTGGTGGCTGGCGCTACAACTACCGGAAGCGTCCATGCTGTTGAACGTTTTCCTCCAAAAAGGTTAACCGAAACAACCCGGACAGCCAGAAGAGGATCTCTTCAGCTCCCTTTAGGCTAGTTGCAGGAGTGGGATCCCGTCAACCCTTTTTCTCCAGCTCATCCGGTGAACAATCGGCGGGGCAGCTGGAGGGGTAAGATCGGGGTGAGCAGCAATAGCCCCCTTGTGGTTCCTCTCGTCTCGACATTGCCCTCAGCCTGACTCAGCAGAGTCTACATCTCGGTGGCTTGCGACCTTGAGCAACCCACGCCCTTCGCCGCCTCTGTTTTGTTAGTGGTTTTTGTTAGTGGTTTGTTGGTGGCCTTGCTTCAATGAGCTGCGCTTCCCATCTCCTACAGGTGCCGATGTCCTTGAGCTTATGGCCTCTCTTCCCCTCGTTGCCGTGATCTTGGGCACACGGCCCGAAGCCATTAAGCTGGCCCCGGTGATCCAAGCTCTGCGTGCCAGTCCCCATCTGCGCACCGAGCTGATCTTGACCGGACAACACCGGGAAATGGTGGATCAGGTGATGCGGCTATTCGGTCTGCAAGCGGATCGGGATCTGGCGATCATGCGCCCCCGCCAAAGCTTGACAGACATCACCGAAGCCACCTTGCGGGGCCTAGAACTCTACTTTCAAGAGCAACATCCTCAACTGGTTTTGGTGCAGGGAGATACCACCACCGCCTTTGCGGCTGCCTTGGCAGCTTTTTACCACCGGATCCCGGTCGGGCATGTGGAAGCCGGACTGCGCACCGATGATCTCTACAATCCTTTCCCCGAAGAGGCCAATCGCCGCCTGATCTCCCAGTTGGCCAGCCTGCACTTTGCCCCTACCCCCCAAGCCGTTGACAACCTGAAGCGAAGCCACGTGGTGGGATCCATCCATTGCACCGGCAACACCGTCATCGACGCCCTACTGCAAGTGGCCTCCCAAGGGATCCCCTGCCCCATTCCCGGGCTGGACTGGCAGCGCTACCGTGTCCTGTTGGTTACCGTGCACCGGCGGGAAAATTGGGGGGATCCCCTAACCGCCATCGGCAAGGCTCTGCTGCAGATCTTGGCCGAGTTTCCCGATACCGCCCTTCTTTTGCCCCTCCATCCCAACCCCTTGGTGCGGGATCCCCTGCAAGCCCTGTTGGGATCCCATGAGCGGGCTTTTCTCACTGAGCCTCTGGACTATCCCCTCTGGGTGAGCGCCATGCAGCGCTGTACCCTCATCCTCAGCGACTCCGGCGGCATTCAAGAAGAGGCCCCTGCCCTGGGCAAACCGGTGCTGGTGCTGCGGCAGACCACCGAACGTCCTGAAGCGATTGCTGCCGGCACCGCCCGCCTGGTAGGCACACACCCCGAAAAGATCCTGAAGGCAGCCCGAGAATTGCTCACAGACCCACAAGCCTATGCCCGCATGGCCCAAGCCCAAAACCCCTTTGGCGATGGCACTGCCGCCCGGCAAATTCGCCACATCATCGAGCGGTGGTTTAACCCGCAAAGCCCTCGAGAAGAACAAAGTTAAGAATTAAAAGTTAAGAATTAAATAAGAATCAAAGATGTATAGACCGTTACTGGGAAAACCGTTTCTTTACCTATTGCTCTCAATAAGACAATTAATCTCAATAAGACAATTAATTAAGATAGAAAGCCTGACTCCAATCCAATTGACCCCAGTCCAATCAAGAGCGAGGATGCAAACCATGAGCACGACTGCAACTGCCACCACCGTTGTCCGGGTGCCGATTGTGGATGCCACCCCAGAAAATGTGCAACCCTTCGGCCAACTTATAGGGGACGATGTGGCCAATCCTGGGCTGGGGATCCCCTTTTATCAGGGGCGTGTCCTGGAAGGACAAAACATCGACTTTCAATACACCGGCAGAGCCGTTATCCGTACGGCTAAGATCCTGCCCGGATATCCACCTGTGCTCTGGCTGGAGCGCCACATGCGTATGACCCAGTTGTTTGTCGGCCTGGGGCAAGAGCCGTTCATCATGGTGATGGCTCCTCCCAACCATCCCAAAGCAGCTCCCGATCTCGACAAAGTACAAGCCCTGCGATTCCCTGCCGGGCATGGGCTGCTGCTGCACCTCGGCACGTGGCACGATTTCCCCATTGCCTGCGAGCGCCCCGTTGTGGTGCTAACCGCCAACTCCGAAGAAGTGGTGGAAGCCCTGGCCAGCATGGAAGATGCCCACGAAATGAATCAGGGAGATGTATTCAAAATTTCCCTCCCCCAACGGCTAAAAGCGGAGATCCACCTAGAGCTGGTGTAAACTACCCGACATCAACCGCTAGGCGGTACGGAGCGGGCTTTTAGTAGCCCTGCAGTTGGCAAGCCAACCACGAGCCTCTGGGGTGGTTTACAGCACCCCCAATCGACCGTTACCAGTGCCTTAAACAACCATTTCTGGTGTCCGCAGCATTATTATAGCATTCCTCCCGACATCGACCCTACGGGTACAGTGCGGGGCTCCTGCAATTTCTAGCTGAATGCAAGTCCGGATCCCTGAATCTCTACAGGATGCCAAAGCCTCAGTTCTACAAAGTGGCGCTCTATCAGCCTTTGGCTGGATAGGGGACTCTTCGCCTTAACTGGGCCTTAACTAGGGCCAGACTCTTGTACCGAAACCTCCCTTTGGACCCTTCTTCCCCTGCAAGGGTCTAAGTATTCGAGAACACCTATTCTTACACACAAAAGCTTCGAGACAAGTTCAGAGAGAAATGCCTCTAGGCAAGAAAGGCTACCTGAGATTCTGCCGACAGGCGTCTTTAGGAGTGCCGTATTCAGCGGGAAGATTCACAAACGTCGGCAGCGTTGGCATCTGGAGGGAGTTGCTCTATATTAAATCAGCTAGCATATTCGATATTTGCCAGAATTTAAGTTATTGTGAGAGCTGACATGCCATCCAATTGGTCAGACATCCATCCTCTCAATCCTGGGCAAGGGTTGGGTTCAGCCCAGTCTGCGCCTTCCCATTGGAATGAGCGCCACAGGGGAGAAGGCTCTCATGCCGAGTATGAGAGGAACGGATCTCAGACCAGAGCGGCGGATTGTCCAGAGGACTTCATGCCGAGCAAGACCGCAAACGCAAAGATTAAGGTAGTAGGCGTGGGGGGTGGGGGTGGCAACGCGGTCAGTCGGATGGCGGCCAGCAACCTTGTGGGCGTCGAGTTTTGGAGCGTCAACACCGATGCGCAGGCCCTTGCCCAGTCCTCGGCAGTGAACCGCTTGCAAATTGGGCAGAAGCTGACTCGAGGCTTGGGTGCAGGTGGTAACCCGGCCATTGGCCAGAAAGCGGCAGAAGAATCCAGCGAAGAAATATCGGCAGCCATCAAAGGGGCAGATCTGGTCTTCATTGCCGCCGGCATGGGGGGAGGCACGGGCACGGGTGGAGCACCCGTCATCGCCCAAATTGCCAAAGCCAGTGGTGCCCTGACGGTGGGAGTGGTGACACGGCCTTTTTCCTTTGAGGGCAAACGCCGCAGCAAGCAGGCCGAGGAAGGGATCCAAGCGCTGCGGGAGGCAGTTGATACCCTGATTGTAATTCCCAATGACAAGTTGCTTTCGGTGATCTCCGAGCAAACCCCTGTCCAAGAGGCTTTTCGCGTTGCTGATGATGTGCTGCGGCAGGGGGTGCAGGGCATCTCGGATATCATTCTCATTCCCGGCATGATCAATGTGGATTTTGCCGATGTGCGCAGCGTGATGGCCGATGCCGGCTCTGCCTTGATGGGAATTGGCATGGGATCCGGCAAGTCCCGCGCCCGCGAAGCCGCCATTACCGCTGTATCTTCGCCGCTTTTGGAAACCTCCATCGAAGGGGCTAAAGGTGTCCTCTTCAACATTACCGGTGGGCCGGATTTGTCCTTGCATGAGGTCACGGTGGCTGCCGAGATCATCGCCGAGGCAGTGGATCCCGAGGCCAACATCATCTTCGGCACCGTCCAAGACGAGCGCATGCAGGGGGAAGTGCGCATCACGGTCATCGCCACCGGTTTCCAAGAGAAAGCCCGTCCAGCCGCCATCCCTGCTGCAACCAAAGTTTCTGCCTCCAACAAGTCGGGGGTTCCTAAGCCCACTCCCACGGGCTCTGGGCTGCCGCCTCGACAGCCTCCGGAGCCTGAGCCGCCGATGTCTGGAGGCTTAGATATTCCCGAGTTCTTGCGCCGCCGACGGCCCCCTTCGTAGGGTAGGGTGAAGGTATGCTGGTATCTTGGTGCCGGTTGTTGAGGGTGGGGAGTGCTTTGGGGTTAGGCCATGAACATTGTTGTCTTGGCGGGGGGGCGTTCGGCAGAACGTCAAGTCTCTTGGGTAACGGGTAAAGCCTGCAAACGGGCTTTGGAGGACCTGGGCCATCGGGTCAAGGTAATCGACCCAGATGAGGATCTGCCTCTGCGCCTTTGGCAGGAACGGCAAGCCGGCTGCGACTTCGTTTGGATTGCCTTGCATGGCCCCGGTGGCGAGGATGGGGTGGTACAGGGAATGCTGGACTGGCTGGGCCTGCCCTACCAGGGATCCGGGCCGCTGGCCAGTGCTCTGGCCATGGATAAGCTGGTCTCCAAGCAGATCTTTCGCGCCGCGGGGATCCCTACCCCCGATTGGCAGGTTTGGGACGACCAAAGCCCCCTCACTTGGGCTGACTGTGCGGCAGAGTTGGGATCCCCACTGGTGATTAAGCCCAGCAACAACGGCTCGACGGTGGGCATCAGCATTGTCCGGGATGAGAGGTCATTTGCTCAGGGGCTGGAGTTGGCCCGCTCAGTCTCGTCGCGGATTTTTCTGGAGCGCTATGTTCCCGGAAAGGAGATCACCCTCTCGATCTTGTCCGGCCAAGTTCTTCCGGCCATTGAGATCATCCCCGCCCAAGGCGACTTCTACGACTACGAAGCCAAGTACGCACCCGGTGGCTCGCGGCATTTGATCCCCTGTTCCCTCAGCCCGGCAGGGTTGGCCCGCTGTGAGGCGGCAGGTCTGAAGGCCTACCAGGCGTTGGGGTGCGAAGGCTTGGCGCGGGTGGATCTGCGGGTGGATCCCGAGGAAAATCCTTGGGTGTTGGAGGTGAATACACTGCCCGGCATGACCCCCACTTCCCTCTGTCCCGATGCGGCGGCAGCTCTGGGGTGGACGTTCACCGAGTTGGTGGAGCGGATGCTGCAGGATGCCTTGCAAAAAGCCCAATTGACCGGATCCCGGCATCCTCAAAGTTCATCGGCGACTCTCGGCAACGCTCCCTGAGGCTTTTCCCAAGACAAGAACAAGAACCTTTACCCAGCTCTTTCAGAGAAGGGCAACCAGCAAAAGAATCACCCCAATTCCAACAATCAGTACAGCTCCCCCCAGCCACACCCAGGAGATGCGGGACCTGCTGCCTATGTCGGTTTTCCTGACAGGATTCTCCGGCGCAGGTTCAGGCTTTGAGTTGACCGAATCCGGGGCAACAACTGTCAGATCCTGCAGTAGGCGATCGCCTTTTTTTTCCAACAGAACTGTGGTTTCTTCTGAGGCCAGCAGCGGGTTCAACAAGGGGGCCGTTTGCTCCCACTCGTATTCAGAATGTCCCGACTCACGCCCGTACACCGTGACCTGCTCTAAGCCGGGCAAGCCCAACGCCCTGAGCTCCACCCGCACCCGTTCCGTGAGATGGGGGTAGTCCACTCGGGCCGAGGAGGATCGATTCAGAAGAACATGCAGATGACCTTGGCGGCGTTTGACCGCGATTTTGACCGGGGCAGCCAACCGAGCCTGCAACGCTTGGGCAATCTCAGCTTCGGTCATGGTGCAGCATCCAAGGTGTGCGGGCTAATTCTAATACAATCCTAGAGCAACCGTGCAGAGGGCTACGGGGCCTCGGGGTAGAATGGGATGCGCGTTGGCGAAGAAAAGCAGAGCGTTCATCTTTTTCTCTCGCCGGATCCCTAGCTGGAAGTTCTATGCAAGAGAAAACCATTGTCCGCGATTACTTCAACTCCGTTGGCTTCGAGCGCTGGCGGCGCATTTATGGTGAAGAAGAAGTCAATTTCGTCCAAAAAGACATCCGCCTTGGCCATGCTCGCACAGTAGAGACGGTGTTGCAGTGGTTGGGGGATCCCTCGGGTTTACGCATTTGTGATGCCGGATGCGGGGTGGGCAGCCTCAGTTTGCCCTTGGCCACCAGAGGGGCACAGGTGTTCGCCAGCGACATCTCGGAACAAATGGTGAACGAAGCACGCCGCCGCCAGCAAATGGAGTTGGGATCCACAGACAACCCACACTTTTGGGTCTCGGATCTGGAGGAATTGACGGGGGAATACGATGTCGTCATCTGCCTCGATGTGATGATCCACTACCCTGAAGCCGAGGCCCTGCGCATGCTAAAACACCTGACCCGCCTGGCTCGGTCCCGCCTGATCTTCAGTTTTGCCCCCAAAACCCCCTGGCTGACGCTGCTGAAGAAAGTGGGAGAGTTCTTCCCCGGCCCCAGCAAAACCACCCGCGCCTATCAACACCGAGAGGCGACCTTGGTGAGCCAATTAACCGAATGGGGCTGGAAAGTGCAGCAGCGACAAACCATTCGCAGCCGCTTCTACTTTGCTTGGCTCCTCGATCTGGTTCGGTGACACTCGATCTGGTTCGTTAAACGGGAATGAAACATTTTCGTCTAGCTCCCCTCTCCCTCTGGCAGCGAGGCTGGGAGTAGGGGCAGCAGCGTGGAATGCTTGGGGAGTGTCTCAATCTAGTTTAAAAATGACTATAACGATCAGCTGAGGTTATCCAGTTGCTGATACATTTACGCTGAACACTGCTGAACATCACTGTTCAACTATGCAGCGATAGCATTCTGTTTGTTTCCAAACAGAATGGCGGTATCCCGCAAAGCTTTGAGTAGAATACCCAAAGCGCAGTTTCCGTGTCGTCTTACTACCAATTTTCTGCTTTGCTTTGGCTACCATGTTGGCAGACTCGAAAGTAAACAGAAAGATCAACTGGTAGTAATCCGTACTGAACATATTATACATTATTTTCAGTATAGTTGAGCTTATTATTGACTAGAGTCATGCTCCAGCAAATCGGGATCCGCCAACTTTTGTAGGGCAAGCCGCGCGTCATCCCGCACCCCCCAATCGGGATCGCGACTGGCGCTGGTCAGCAACTGCCTTGTTAGCATCGTGTAAACAATGGGATCCTCGAGAGCCAGTTTCACCTGTTGCCCCAGGATCCCTAAGCTCCAGGCACAGTTGCCGCGTACCGCTGCGATTGGATCTTGAGCCAAGCCCCGGCAGAGAGCTGCGACCACCTCATCCAATGCCGGGCCAGGCAACGCCTGCGCCTGGGCCAGTTGTCCGAGGGCACTGGCAGCCCACAATCGCACTGCCGCGATATCCCCGGCCAACACTTCCAGCAACACCGGGTACGCCCGCGGATCCTTGGCATTGCCCAACGCCCACACCAAGCCTTTGCGCACATAGCCGTTCCAATCCCAGCGCAAGCCCTCGATCAGCACCTCCACCTCAGCGGGATCCGGATTCCGACCTAGGGCATAGGCTGCTCCCACCCGCACCAACGGGCAGGGATCCCGGACTAGGGCCAGCAGGGGTTTAACGGCGCGGGGTTCTTCGATCTCACAGAAGGCGCGGGCCGCCTGCATCCGCAAATAGGGATCCGGATCCTGCAACTGCTGCAGCATCAGCTCCACATCCACCTCCGGCGGTGAGTGAGGTGGCAGCTCGTCTAGGGGCTCAAGGGGGGAAAAAGCGTCTTCTTGCATGAAAGGGTGCCCAGGTGTTGGCGGAGGGGACGGGGGCAAAACTTGCCCTTCCCCAAGGCAAAAGCCAGAGCCACAACAACCAAACCAGCAGCAGAGTTGCTGCCCATCATAAACTGCCGGGATCCTCCATCTGATCTGCTCTTTCCGGTTGGGATCCCGGCACCCTAAGCAAGTCCGCTCCTTCCAACACCCGCGCCGAGCGGATCACATCTCCCACCTGGATGCGCTCCACCCACTCCATCCCCTCGGTGACGTAGCCGAACACGGCATAGCGCCCGTCCAAAATCGGCAGAGCAGAGAGGGTGATGTAAAACTGGGAAGAGGCTGAGTCAAGTGGGCTAGAACGGGCCATGGCCACCGCCCCCAAACGATGGGGCAAGAGCAACTTACTCAGAGCAGCGGGATCCTGGATCAAGGTGTTGTAGCGGGGGTGGGGTTCCCCACGCAGCTGAATTTCCAGGGGGATGGTGCGCAGGCGGTTGCTCCCCGGCTCTGTTGCACCCCCTGTACCGTCACCACGGGGATCCCCACCCTGCACCACAAAAGGCTGCGGATCCTTTTCCACCCGATGGAAGGTGAGGCCATTGTAAAAGCCCCGCTGAACCAAATCCACGAACTGGCCGCCGGTCAGGGGTGCCGCTTCCCCGTGGATCGCCAAGATCACCTTGCCTACCCCCTCAGCAGTTTGCACCTCCATCTCCACCACTGCCTTCCCTTGCAGTTGCGGGCGGCTAGCATAGGCCGCCGGGATCCCCGATGTGGATTCTGACAAGGGGGGTGTACTGCGACAAGCCAACAGCCCGAGACAGAGGTATCCCAGAACTAAGCCCACTCCCACTCTGCAGCGGCTCATTCGCCCCAGCTTGGCGAATTTCATCTGCCCCTTCTCCTTCAATCCAATCTCCCACCCTCCAGGCGCTGCTCAACCCAGCAGGGATCCCTATCCAGGTGATTCAGATCCGCTGCGACAGCCCCAACTGCAAGGTAACGCTTTGAGCGCCATTGCTCACCCTCACACCGTAGGGGCTGATGGAGGTAACCCGCCACTCTGCTTTTACCGCATGGCCAACAGCCACCTGACGTACTACGTTGTCGATCAAGATCAGAGCCTTGGGGGCACCTGGATCGTGGATCAATCCCACCAGCTTCATCTGCGGCAGAGGCTGGGGTGGGATCCGCGCTGGCACCGGAGGCGCAGGTACCCTGGGGGGAGAGGGAAGACCAGCCCCTCTTGAAGCAAGAGGAGCGGCAACAGTCGGCGGTTTTGCCGGTTCGACCAAGACAGCCTTTGCAGAATCCTCAGGTGGAGCTTTGGGGTTTTCATCCACATCAGCAGCAGTGGGAAGCAAGGGCTCCTGGTGAGCATCGGAATGGGAAGAATTGGGTGCCTCAGCCAAGGGATCCCGAGTGGCCTGCGAAAAAACCACCGCCCGCGGGCGCAGGGTTATCCAAAAGGCCAGCCCTGCCACCAAGGTAGCGGCCAAAGCCATACCCAGCAGTAATCCTCCGGCAGCAGAGAAGCGCCGGGAAGGCAGTGGGGGCCGTGTGCCGAGGTAAGGATATTCGCCGGCTTCTGAGAGCCCCTCTTCCAAGCTGTTCTCCAAATCCTCGAACAGCTCATCCAACAGAGAATCTGCCTGCTTGACTTGGCCAGACCATGCCCAAGGGGAACGACGGCCTCTGCCCGCTGAAGCATCTAACCCGGACATACAACCTCCCTAGCCTGAGCGGCGGGGATCCCGAGGAGTTGAGACACTCAGCCAACAGTTGCCGTCTATCGCCCAAAGGCTCTCAAAGGAGCCGCATTTCCGGGTACTCGGTCAACAGCGCCTCTGCCGACAGGGTGTCTCCCTCCAACTGCGGCGTCCACAGCACTTCGATGGCCACAATCCGATCTGCCGGAATCGAAGCCAGCTGCAACAGGCACTGCCGCAGATCCGCCATGGAGTTAACTACAGGTAGTGTACCCAAGTTACCACGATACGCAACCAGTAGAGTTACCAGCAGGTACTCGCCAACATCTGGGATCCCAGCAGCAGATCGCTGCAGCGCCGCTTGGGAGACTTGTTGGATCTGGTTGTTGCGGTTGCTGAGGCTTTCGACGCTGAACTTGCTCCGTTCTTGTAAAGAGGCTTGATAGAACAGGGATTCGGCGCGGGAGAGGGGCAGCTTCTCCGCTTGGGCATGGCCATAGGCCCAGTAGTCGCTGTAGCGCATCAAGCCAAGGGTGACCTCTTGCAACAGTTGGCTCAGCCCTTCTGGCGACTGAGTATCCGCCTCCAGAGCCAGAGCGTTCATGTCTTTTTGCAGTTGCCGGGCGCTGGCCAGCAGTCCCACTTTTACCTGCGCAACAGTTACCTGGGGATCGCGAACCCCAATGCTATCGTCCCCTTCTTCGGATCTGATCCCCGAGCGCAGCGTCTGCACCAAAAAGCTACCTGCCCCAACCAAGAGCAGCAGCGTCAGCAGGCCGCCACCCCCCCCTCCCCAGAAAAAGGGCACCAGCAGCGGAAAACCAAAGCCGCCTCCATAGCTGGGGTAGACAGGAGCTGAGTAGTGCGGGCCAATCGAGCGGGGGGCAGAGAACGTCGGAGACCGGAAAGATCCGCCGCCAATGCGACCGCCACTGCGTGCCCAAACAGCGCCTATGGGAGACAGGGCCAAGGTCAAGGCCAGGGCAATGGCCAGCAGAGGCCGGCAGACGCGACCGATTCGTTTCAGCATGATCACAATGTTTTCGTCCATCACGGGGCTAGTCTTTATTCTACGCTTTCTCGTTGGCGGGAATAGGGGCGGAAACCGATCCCCCACCCGGCCATCTCACTTGTTCAATTCTTCTGTGTTGATTCTTTGTGTACTGAGCCGGCCAATGACCGTCAACCAATCGAGGCAGAGCCATGCTACGGTCTGGAAGGTTGCCAGGAGGAGGGCAAACAACAGCAATGCAAACTCAGGCTAACGTCCAAGCCGAGGAAAGAGAGCGGGCATCTTCTCCACCCCGTGCCCAGATTCGGCTGTTGGTGGTGGATATCGATGGCACGATTGCCGGGCCTTCCAACCAGGTTTCAGAGCCGGTTCGGGAGGCCATTCAGAAGGCCAAAGCAGCAGGGGTGCGAGTAGCCATCGCTACGGGTCGCATGCATCGTTCTGCCGAGCGGTTCCACTACGCGATTGGGGCCGATATGCCCCTATGCAGCTACCAGGGGGCTTTAATTCGGGATCCCGATAGCCAAAAGACCCTAAAGCACTGGAGCCTGGACTGGCCGCTGGCCGAGGAGTTGTTGCAAGCGTTGCAGGATCAGCCGGTGGGGGTTCACCTCTACATCGATGACCAGCTCTATTTGCGGGAGCTGAGCCCTCTCAGTCAGGCCTATGCTGAGCGCTCTCAGGTGCCGTTCCAGATGTTCTCTTCCGCCCAATACGGACGAAGCCCCACCAAGATCCTGGCTGTTTCTGAGGATACCGAGTTCCTGCAGGAATTGCAGGGATCCCTGCGGCGGCGGTATTCCCCTGACCAGCTCTACCTCACCCGTTCAGAGCCGATTTTTCTCGAGGCTACCCATCCGGCGGTGAACAAGGGCAATGCCGTTCGTTTTTTGGCGGAGGAAATGCTGGGGTTGTCGGCGGAGCAGGTGATGGCCATTGGCGATGGCGACAACGACATTGAGATGCTGCGGTATGCGGGGATCGGGGTGGCGATGGGAAATGCCTCGCCAGCTCTCTTGCCCCATGCCGATTGGATCGCCCCTCCTGTGGCAGAAGACGGGGTGGCGGCAGCCATCGAGACCTTTATCCTGGGCTAGGCAGGGATCCCATGCTGGGTCTGGCTTCTTCTCCCTTTCCTGAGCTCACCCTGCGTCCGGCGCAGCAACAGGCGTTGGCCTACCAATCGGGGCCGCTGGGGATCGCCGCCGTTCCGGGGAGCGGCAAGACCTTTATTCTGGAGCTGTTGATCGCCGATTTAATTCTCAATCGGGGGATCCCACCGGAGCGCATCGGGGTGTTCACCTACATGCGTTCGGCGCGGGGCAACTTGATCAGCCGCATCAATCAACGTTTGCAACGGGCGGGGTATCCGGATCGCTTTACCCAGGCCTTTACCCTGCATTCTTTGTCGTTGCGGGTGTTGCGGGAGGCCCCCAGCCGTTGGGAGGAGCTGTCTATTTTGGAGGGATACGAACAGGAGCGGTTGCTCGGCCGCCTGTGCCGCGCTTGGCTCGTCCGCCATACTCAGCTCTGGGAGCCGCTGATCCCCGGCGACAACAACCCGCAAAAGATCGCCCAAAACCGAGCCCAGTTCCGGCGCAGTTTCCAGCAGATGGTGCAGGTGGTCATCAGCAGGGCCAAGAATCTGCGCCTGGGGCCAGAAGTGATCCCCAGCGAGGGCTATCTGGGCTGGGCTGCTCCCATCTACGCCGGTTATCAAGCGGAATTGCGTCGCCTGGGCAAGTTAGACTACGACGACCTGGGCTGGCAAGCAGTGGATTTGATCGAGGGCAGTCCAGAGCTGCGGGAGCAGGTGCAGAACTGGTACGACTACCTGTTCGAGGATGAGGCCCAAGACAGTTCCCCCCTGCAGGAAGAGCTGCTGCGGCTGCTCAGCCAACGCACCGGCAACCTGGTGCGGGTGGGGGATCCCAACCAGAGCATCATGGGCACCTTTACCAGCGCCGAGCCGCGGCTGTTTCGCGCCTTTTGCCAGGCCAGTCCTCAGGTGGTGCTTTTGGATGAATCCAGCCGCAGTGCCCCCCAGATCATCGCTTTGGCCAACCGCCTGGTGGAGTGGGTGAATCAGCAGCACCCCATCCCGGCTTTGCGCACCGCTCTGGCCCCCCAGCCCATTCAACTGGCCACCTCCGGTGGCCAAAACCCCCCGGCCAGCGAGGGTGGTGTGGACTTTCTGCGGGTCATCGGATCCCCGGAAGAGGAGCTGCAACAGGTGGCGCGGCAGGCCATTGCAGCCGCCCAAGCTTTTCCCGGCCAAACGGTGGCCATTCTGGTCACCACCAACGAGCTGGGGGGCAAGGCCCTCAGCTATCTCCAGGAAATGGGAGCGGAGCGGGTGATCGATCTGTTGCGGGGCAGTCCCAGTCAGCGGCGGGTGTTGTTGCAGCTCAAGGGAATCATCGACTGGTTTGCCCAGCCCACTGCCCCCACTCGCTTGGCTGCTGCTGTGGATTGCTTGGCGGATTGGGCGGGGATCCCACGTGCTGAACTGGGACCGATGTTGAGCTGGATCCGCGCCTCTCTGCCGGAGCGGCTGCTATTTCCCAACTTCGGCGAGGCTCCCGCTCTGCCCGATGGCCCGCCTTGGCAGAACTTGGGCAGGCTGCTGCGCACCCTTGCCGGTTGGCTCCGGGCCGGGCGCTCCCCTTGGCCGGAGGTGCTGAATGTGATCGTTCAAAGCCTCTACCGCAAGCCGGAAGAGCTGTTTGTGGGTCGCTATGTAATCGATCAGCTGGAGCAGGTGCTGGGATCCCTGCCCGAGATCGATTGGCAGGAGATCGCCCAAGAATTTCAAGTGATTCTGGATCACCGCCTCAACAACTTGCCTTCGGAGATCTTCGCCTTCGACCCCGAGCCGGGCAGCATCACTGTCACGACTCTGCATCGGGCCAAGGGGCTGGAATGGGATCAGGTGTTCATCCCCCAGGTGTCGGCCTACGAGTTTCCCACCCAGTACGGGGAGCGGCCCCTGGGGCTGAGGTTTTTGGATGAAGTGGATATGCAGGCAGAGGCCCTGGCTCAGTTGCGACAGCTCAGCCCCAAAGGCGGCTGGGATCTGCAGGCCGACTCGGCCACCAAGCAAGCCTTTTTGGACTTGGCAGCGGAGCGGCTGCGGCTGCTGTATGTGGGCATCACCCGCAGCAAACGACGGCTCACCCTCTCGGTATCCAGCCAATCTCGCTTTGGCACAGAGCAGAGTTCATCTTTGGTGTTTCGGGTGTTAAGTCGCAGTTTTAGGGCCGGTTGACCGAGTGAGTCTCTCGTTCTTCATGGATTGGCAACCTGCTAGCATGGCTAAACCCGATAGCGCTTGCGCGCCGCCTTGCGGCAATGGGGCAGTCTTTCAGAAGCTATGGATATTCTGCAATGCAACCTCGGCGTATTGCCCGCGAACTGGCCCTGCTGGGGGTCAATCAACTGCCAGCCACGGCGGCCAAACTGAGCGAAAAACAACTGGAGGACTTGCTGCTGGCAGCCATCCGCGCCCTGAGTGAAGAGACCCATGAAACCCTCTCCACAGCGGCGGCGGAAATCCAGCGCAGCGACCGTTTGTTGCACGAGAGCGATCCTCTATTGTTGGCCGATTCGGATCCCAAAGAAGAGGGTGGATCCCGCTCCGTCACCCTCCGCCTTCAGCAGGCCCAACGACACCTGCAGCGCCTGGAAATCACTCTGAAGGAGGCGGACGTTCCTGACCCCAATGCCTTACGGGGGGAATTGCTGGAGCTAATCCAGCAGGTGCAAGTGGCCCTCGGCAACGCCGGCCAAGCCTTAGAACACCTGGAACAGCGGCTGCACAGCGTCCGCCACATCTTGGATGAGGTTGTCCAGTTGTCCCAAAGAGCAGTCAACCGGGTGGGCGTTGCCCTGTCCATGCCGGAACTGTTGTACATTGCCCAATCCCAAGAAGTGCGCGCCTACGCTTTGCAACTGTTAACTGCCCTGCGAACCCACAAGGAGGCGATTGATGCTCGTTTGCAAAAGGCTTTGGTGGGTTGGCAATTGCAGCGGGTTGGTCGGATCGAACGAGATATCCTGCGCCTGGCGGTGGTGGAGATGGAAATACTGGCCAGCAGCCCCGTGAAGGTTGCCATCAACGAAGCTGTAGAATTGGCCAAAAAATACGGGGATCCTGAGGCCGCCGCTTTCGTCAACGGAGTGCTGCGACGGGTAGTGGACAGCCAGATGGAGACCCACCGGGGTCGGGATCCCTCCCTCCCTGGTTCTGGTTCCGGGGGCTGAGCAGATCACTGGGGATCTTCCTTGCCAGGATAAAAGTCGGGATCCATCACCTGCTCAAATGTGTAGGGACACTGGGCAGGCAGATCTGCTTCAGACAATGGCGTTTCTCTCACCACCAACAGGATCCCGTCCTGGTGAGCCTCTTGCAGGGCTGCCGAAAGATCGGGCTTGAGGCTGGGACTGTCTTTGAGCAATCGCTGGATCTGGCGGCGTTGTTCAGTAATCGTTGCCCGCCAACTTTTGCCTCGCAGGTGGGGTTGCAATTGCCACTTCAGCAAATGCCCTACCAGGATCCCCAGCCGGTGCAGCAATTCCCGGCGTTCTTGCCTGCCCAAAGCCTCGATTTCCTCCACCAAGTTGGCGATATCCAGTTGATCCCACTGCCCCGATTTCAGCAGTGCGGCTTGCTTTTGCGTCCAGGCATAGAAGTCGTACTCGTAAAGTTGCATGCTTCCTTACCCTGAGCCCATCGATTTCCCGGACTAGGCCAAATCCGGGAATGCTTGCGGAAAGCGGGTTTTGCCGGTTGGTTGGGGAAAGCGGGCGATGAGACTCGAACTCACGACATCCAGCTTGGGAAGCTAGCGTTCTACCACTGAACTACGCCCGCGTAAATCAATCTCAAGTTTAGCAAGCTGAAACCCTTGCTGAATCTAACCTATCACGTTCCCGACCCCTTGAGTAGGTGGGGAGTCGGGGGGCATATTTTGCCCGCAATTTGACCAGCAGGGAATGACGTCGAGAGACAAAGCTATCGTGCATGCTGGGGCAGGGCGAGAGTGGGTTAATCATCTTTCACGTGGGATCCCTGGTACAACTGAGGCAGTATTCTGTCTGCGGCCTATGTCCAGCATCCTCCTGCTCTCCGGTAGTCCCAGCACTCCTTCTCGCTCAGAAGCCGTTTTACATCACGCTGCCGGGATCCTGTCCGATCTGGGATTGACCACTCAGTTTGTTTCGGTGCGGGATTTGCCCCCAGAGGATCTGGCACTGGCCAAGTTCGATAGCCCTCAACTCAAGGCAATTCAGCAAAAGGTGGCCCAAGCTACCGGGATCGTCATCTCTGCTCCCGTTTACAAAGCCTCCTATCCAGGTGTGTTGAAGGCACTGCTGGATTTGCTGGATCAAGACGCCTTTACCGGTAAAGTGATTCTCCCCATTGCCACCGGGGGAACCCTGGCCCATCTGCTGTCCATCGACTTTGCGATGAAACCTGTGCTGGCGGTGATGGGGGCAACCCACATCCTGAGAGGGGTTTATATCCTGAGTTCTCAAATTCAGTTGGACGCTGCCGGAACACTACAGCTAGAGGCCGACATCGAGGAACGTCTGCGAGCAGGGCTGCAGGCACTTGCGCAGGCGGTGAAATAGAAGAAATCAGAATTTTGCGGAGACTGGCCGAATACGGGATTGGTGCCCTGGGCCCGGAACCGGTTGCGGCAATCTATTCCGAAAAGTGCATAGGTGATTGCCCAGTCAGGCCCGAGAAGCCGCGGAAGAGCCGACGGCAAGGGATCCCTTTTGCGGGTATGGCCGGATTAAATTTCTATAAATCCCCCAAAAAACCTGCAAAACCGTAAGTTATGATACAGACATAGGATAAATCGTTCATCTCTGCAGTTGGCTCACCAGTGGCCTGGAGCTGTGCAGAGACGGAAGTAGGGGTCTTCCCGAAGGAACGCGCCTCAACTGAATCGCGCCACTCTTTCCGTGGCGTAGGGCCCAACGACAACAAACTCAACCCTTCGTTGATGGAGGCGATATATGAAACTCTCTTTCCGTGGCAACACCTTTGACTACGTTCCCGCGCATACTCAGCTCAGTGATGAGGAGTTGCAAGCTCAGTATCGCGGTCAAACCTTCTGTGTGCACCACACCAGCAAGAAAGCGATGTCTCACCCTCATCAGCCCCTGACTTACCGGGGCGTAAGCTACTGAGGTGGATGCTTTTCACCCTTGTTCTAGGTGAGCTGGGGATCCACTGGAGATCTCCATAGAGATTCGGAAAAGACCGAGCGGCCCCGTTTGGGGTCGTTTTTTGAGGCAAAGCAACACCCCCAGAAGGAGCAGCACCCGTTCCACCTGAGAAGCAAGTAGATGGGTCTGGGCCTGCCGAGTTGAGTTTGAACGAGTTGAGTTTGAAATGGGAGCGATGCCGAGACAGGGTGCGCTAAGATGCGGTTCCAAGCGATAATGGCCTTAGCAACTTGCCCTACAGGGATCCGCTGCGATGGAAGCGTTTTTCGAGTTTCTCTGGTCGGCTTCGGCCATCTTGCTGGTGATCTTGGTGCTGCTGCACAGCCCTAAGGGGGATGGGTTGGCGGGCATTGGCGGGCAGGCCCAGCTGTTCTCCAGCTCCAAGAGTGCTGAGCAAAACCTCAACCGCATCACCTGGACGGTAGCGACCCTTTTCCTCTCCATCAGCGTGGTGTTGGGGGCGGGCTGGCTCTCGGCAGCCACAGGGCCATAGGGATCCCTTTCCGTGTTGGCGATTTACCTGCATGGATTCGGCTCTGGGCCGCAGTCGGCCAAGGCAACTTTCTTTCGGCAGCGGCTGCAGCAGGTGGGGATCCCTGTTCAGGTGCCCGATCTGAACCAGGACAATTTTGCCCAGCTCACCTTGACCCGCCAGATCCAGCAGGTTTCCAGCCAGCTTGCCGAGATGAACTACCCCCCTGTCACCCTCATCGGCTCTAGCTTGGGGGGCCTGGTGGCTGCTTGGGTTGCCGAACGACAACCTTGCGTGCAGCGCTTGGTGCTCTTGGCGCCGGCTTTTGGCTTTTTAGGCCATTGGCTGCCGCGGCTGGGGGCAGAGGCGGTGGAGACTTGGCAGCGAACCGGACAACTCATGGTGTTTCACTACGGAGAAGGCCGCCCTCTCCCTTTGGAGTACGGCTTTGTTGCCGATGCCCAGCGCTACCCGGATGGGGGGTTACGACGGCCTGTGCCCACCCTAATTGTGCACGGGATCCAAGACGACACCATCCCCATTCAAGCCAGTCGAGACTATGTGGCCCGTCGCCCCTGGGCCCAACTGGTGGCGGTGGAGAGCGACCACGCCCTGACGGATGTGTTGGATCCCATTTGGCAGATCACCAGCCGCTTCTGCGGGTGGGGGATGGAGACGGGGCAGTAGGGTTGTTAAAGGGGATCCCTGTCCCGTGCTTGCCCATTCGCGAAAGCGTCGCGTAGCGATAATGTCTATGCAATCCAAAGTGCTGTGCCTACAACAGGGGAAGGCTGACGTGACTGCCGGCTTGCTCTTCGATATGGACGGGGTGATTGTGGATTCGGAACCAATCCATGCCCGCGCCGGGGCCATTGCCCTGCAACGCTGCCACCTATCCCTGGATTTGGCCCCCATCTCCCTGCAGTTCAAGGGGCGCACCGACCGCGACATGTTCGAGTACCTTGTCCAACACCAGACGGACACCCCACCTGCAGAACGGCCCCTGCTGGTGCAGCGCTTGATCGAGGAAAAGGCCAAGGCTTTTGGCGAGCTGCTGGCAGAGGTACCCCTGGTGCCGGGGGTGCTGGAGTTTTTGGCGGCCAGCCGCCAGCGCTTTTCTGCCCTGGCCGTCACCACTTCGGCCATCCGCCGGGATCAAGCGCAGATTTTCCAGCGCTTCGACCTGCACCGCTGGTTTGACGCGGTGATTACCGCCGAAGACATTCAGCGGGCCAAGCCCGACCCAGAGCCTTACCTGAAAACGGCTGCCGCTGTGGGGTTGGATCCGGCGTTGTGTTGGGTGATTGAAGATTCTACCCATGGGATCCGCGCCGCTAAGGGGGCTGGCTGTTTTGCGGTGGGCCTCACCACGGCTTTCACCGCCGAGGAACTGCGCCACGCCGGGGCAGATGTGGTGGTGGACAGCTTTGCGGAGTTGGCCACACTCCTGTTCGCGAGAGCGTCGCGTAGCGATAACCTGCCTGTGTAGGGAGCCCAGCCCATTCGCGAGAGCGTCTCGTAGCGATATGCCAGCACCCACTTTTTTGCGGCAGGCCCTGGATCGCTATCCGTTTGCTTCGCGGCGACGGGTGGTGATGGGCAGACAGGGATCCGTGGCCACCAGCCAACCTTTGGCGGCAATGGCGGGCATGGAGATGTTCTGGGCGGGCGGCAATGCTGTGGATGCAGCCGTGGCAATGGCGGTGGCTTTGACGGTGGTGGAGCCAACCTCCAATGGCATTGGCGGCGATGCCTTTGCTCTGGTGTGGGAGGGGGGGGAGGAGGGTCAGCTGTACGGGTTGAATGCTTCCGGTCGCAGCCCAGCCGCCCTGACGCCGGAGCGGTACCGGGACCATGGGCGGATCCCCCCCTACGATTGGTTAGCGGTGACGGTGCCGGGGGCAGTTTCCGCTTGGCAGACCTTGCACCGGCGCTGGGGAAAGCTGCCGTTCGAGCGTCTGTTTGTGCCTGCCCTTCGTCTGGCGCAAGAGGGATTTCCGGTCTCTCCCCGGGTGGCCCAACTGTGGCAGGCGGCGGAGTCCATCTATTTGCCCCTGCCAGATCCCCGCCACGAGGCCTTCAAGGCCGTTTTCTTTCCCCAAGGGCGTGCCCCACGGGCTGGGGAGCGCTGGAGCAGCCCCCTGCATGCCCAAACCCTAGAAGAGATTGCCCGTAGCGGTGGGGAGAGTTTTTACCGGGGGGAGCTGGCGGAGAAGTTGCTGGCTTTCTCGGAGGCCACGGGCGGCTTCCTGTCCCCCGCCGACTTGGCCCAGCACCAGGCCGATTGGGTGGAACCCATCCATACAGATTACCGCGGCTACACCGTCTGGGAGATCCCCCCCAACGGGCAGGGCATTGCCGCTTTGATGGCGCTCAACCTTTTGGAGGGTTTTGAGCTGGGTCGGATCTCCTACGATGCCGGCGAGCGCTATCACCTGCAGATTGAGGCAATGAAGCTGGCCTTTGCCGATGTGAGCCGACAGGTGGCGGATCCGGAGTATGTGCGGGTCAGTCCTGCCCAGATGCTGGATAAGGCTTATGCACAGCGGCGGCGGCAGTTGATCGGGAGGGAGGCGATCCCCCTGGCCCAGCCAGGGCTGCCGGAGGGGGGAACGGTTTACCTGGCTGCAGCCGATAGGGAGTTGATGGTGTCTTTGATTCAGTCGAATTTCGATGGCTTCGGCAGCGGCCTGCTGGTTCCGGGCACGGGCATTGCCCTGCACAATCGCGGCACCGGTTTCACCCTGGAGCCCGGCCATCCCAACCAGGTGGGCCCCCGCAAGCGCCCCTACCACACGATCATCCCCGCTTTTCTATCCAGAGAAGGGATCCCCCTCGGCCCTTTTGGTGTCATGGGGGGGGCAATGCAGCCCCAAGGCCATGTGCAGGTGGTGGTGAATTTGGTGGATTACGGCCTGAACCCCCAGGCGGCTCTGGATGCGCCCCGCTGGCGAGTGCTGTGGGATCAGGGGATCCCGCAAGTGGCCCTGGAGAGCACGGTGCCGCCCCAGGTGGTGCGCGAACTCTCTGCCCGCGGCCATGCGGTGCAGGTGGTGGAGGCAGAAGAGGATTACGGCCTTTTTGGCCGGGGACAGATCCTCTTGCGGGATGGGGATCACTTCATTGCAGCTTCCGAACCTCGTGCCGATGGCCTAGCCCTGGCGTGGTAGAAGGCTCAACTCATCACCATGCCGCCATCGATGGCGAAAACCTGTCCTGTGATGTAGGCCGCCGCCGGATCTGCCGCCAAAAAACGCACCAGCCCCGCCACTTCTGCCGGGGATCCCAGCCGCCCCAGGGGGATCTGCGCCAAAATCGGGCCGGGATCCAGTTTTTCGGTCATTTGGGTGGTGATGAACCCCGGTGCCACGGCGTTGACGGTGATGTTGCGGCTGGCCAGCTCGCGAGCTGCTGTCTTGGTGAGGCCCACCACCCCTGCTTTGGCGGCGCTGTAGTTGGCCTGGCCGGTATTGCCCACCAAGCCCACCACCGAGGTGATGTTGATGATGCGCCCCTGGCGCTGCTTCACCATGATCTTGGCGGCTGCCTTTAGGCAGAGAAAGACCCCCGTCAGGTTGAGATCCAGCACCGCCTGCCAATCTTCTGGCTTCATGCGCAGCAGCAGGGTGTCGCGGGCCATGCCGGCATTGTTCACCAGCACATCCACCCGACCCCACCGCTCCATCACCTGGGCAAACAGGCTCTCCACCGCCTCTGGGCAAGACACATCGGCGGCCACAGGGATCCCTTCTCCCCCCAGGGCCGCGATCTCCTCCACCAGGGACTCGGCTTCGGCAGCGGAGCGGGCGTAGTTGATCGCCACTTTTGCTCCAATGGCCCCCAGGTGCAGGGCAATCGCCCGGCCAATGCCCCGGCTGGCTCCGGTGACCACAGCCACCCGGTCTTGGAGGGAAGGCAAAGGGAGAAGCTCAGACATAAGCGGCAGGTTCCTCGTGATTCGGACAGCGTGATTAGGACAGCCGCAACAGTATAGGATGCTTTGGGGCCGTCTGGCTGCCACGGACTTCCCTGCGATCGCTTGCGCTGCGTCCCTCATAACCGCCGTTCGCGCTACTTGGATGGAGTCCTTCGGCATAGGCAGGAGGGATCCCACGGCTCTGTGCAGTCACCCTGCCCGCAAGATGTGTTGACGGACGGATTCCCAGACCAACGGGCGAGCAGAGCCGGACTATGATCAAAGGCTAGGCTGCAGCAGAGCATGACTCTAGTCAATAATAAGCTCAACTATACTGAAAATAATGTATAATATGTTCAGTACGGATTACTACCAGTTGATCTTTCTGTTTACTTTCGAGTCTGCCAACATGGTAGCCAAAGCAAAGCAGAAAATTGGTAGTAAGACGACACGGAAACTGCGCTTTGGGTATTCTACTCAAAGCTTTGCGGGATACCGCCATTCTGGTTGGAAACAAACAGAATGCTATCGCTGCATAGTTGAACAGTGATGTTCAGCAGTGTTCAGCGTAAATGTATCAGGAACTGTCCATGCAAGTGGAGTTTCGCGAGTGCGATCCGGGAAATCTGTGGATCTGGTTTGAGTTTGCCGAGCCGC
Organism: Thermostichus sp. MS-CIW-23; assembly: GCF_054059455.1. NCBI lineage: Bacteria > Bacillati > Cyanobacteriota > Cyanophyceae > Thermostichales > Thermostichaceae > Thermostichus > Thermostichus sp. MS-CIW-23. The sequence continues at coordinate 33,367 of NZ_JBSSCC010000002.1, forward strand.
CGGTCGAAGCTGAGCTGGAGTACCTCAACGAGGTGCTGGAGTCGTGGTACGTGTTGGGCAAGCTGGGCGGATTTAACGCCGAGCGTCTGGTGGCCCAAGAGGCCGAGGTGGATCTGAGCTATCTGGAGTATCCCAACGAATCGGAGCCCTTGCCTTCCCTAATGCACAACATGGGATCCCTGGAAGAGAAGGACAACTGGGCCCGCTGCTGGTTTGATCTGGGCACCGCCGATGCGATGGCGCTGGATGTGTTGATCAACGCCCTGCGCACCCTCAGCCTGGAATACATCGGCCTCAGCCGCGTGATTATCGGCGGGCAAAATGAGGATTGGCCAACGGCGGATCCGGAGGAGATGGATGACATGGATGACTACGATCTAAACGGCTATGTGCGGGATCACAGGGAGGAGGAAGGAGGGCTGGAATAGCGGGATCCCTGCCTACTCCAAGTAGCCCAGCTCTTGCATCTGCCGCACCAAGTCGGCATCGCTTTCCACATTCACCTTGCGAGGAGCCGTGCTAGGCCGCCGGGACTCTGCCCAGCTCACCCACGTTCTCAGCCCCTGCTGCAGGCGAGCCAGCCAAGCCTGGGGCCAGCCGGTCTCCACCGCCGACCCGTCGTGACAGCGTTGCGGATCAGCATCAGGGAGAGAGGAGACAGGATCCCCGTCGCCGACACAGAGCAGATCCCGCAGCTCCGCCGGATCCTGCTCCAAGTTGTAGAGGCTGGGACGATCCCCCGTTTGGATGAGCTTGGTCATCCCCTCATAGAGGGCACGGCGGATGTCGTAACAGGCACGCGCCCGCAGCAGGCTGTCGTTACGGCTTTCCATAGCCCGAATGAGGAGGTGGGGCGGGAAGGCTTCGCTGAGCACTGTTCCCTGCTCGGGATCTTCCCCTGCCAAGGTGCGGGCCAAGCTGAGGCGGGCGACCTCGCGGCGGAGCTTGAGGCTGACACAGGGGGCACCGTTGGGGGAAAGGTTGGGGCTAAAGCCGGCAGCTTCCAGGAGGGTATGGAAGAGGCGGCGGGTGGAAACGGGGGTGGCAATGCGTTTTCCTGCCGGGAAGTGGCCGGGATAGCGCAGGATGAGGGGCACGCGGATCAGCTCTTCGTAGACCACAAAGGCGTGGCCGACGAAGTCGTGTTCTCCCAGGCCTTCGCCGTGATCGGCGACGATGGCCACCAGCGTGTTCTGCTCCAGGCCGGTGTGGCGCAGGGTGTCGAAGACGGATCCCAGTAGGTGATCTTGGTAGGCCACCTCTGCATCGTAGATATCCCGAAGCACCTGAGCTTGCAGCGGGGAGAGGGGTTCCGGCAGGGGCGCCATCCAGCGGTAGGGCTGGGCGTTGTATTGGCGCAAAAAGTCGCGGGCCTCGCGGTTGCTTTTGAAATAGGGGGCGTATTTCTGCACAAAGGGCTCCGGCGGCCAGTAGGGCAGATGGGGCTCCATCAGGTTGACAAAGCAAAAGAAGGGCCGTGCTCTAGGATCCGACCGGCGGCGGGCCATCTGCTGCAGGTAGCGGTTGAGGTCGGCAATCGAGGCGGCGGTGTTGCCTTTGAAGTTGAGCAGGCGGGTCCAGAGGGAGGCAAACCAGGGGTGCAGCGCCAGCTGGAAGAGGGCGTCGGAGCGGGCAAAGGCGTTTTGCACCGGATAGGAGAGCCGCCGCCAAAATTGGGTGTAGGCGGCCAGCCAGCGGTTCAAGGGGGCGGGCAAGGGGGTGCCTTCGGGGGGGCGGGTGGGCAGAGCGCCACCGTAGTTGTAAAAGGTTTCAAAGCCGCGCCGCAAGCCGTTTTTCAGGATCCCCACCAGAGGGTTGTTGCAAAAGCCCACAGTGGTATAGCCGCTCAGCTGCAACAGCTCTGCCAGGGTGGGCAAGGCGGGGCTCAGCTCCAGATCTGCTTGGACAGTCTGGTGGGTGCTGGGATATTCCCCCGTAAAGAGGGAAGCGTGGGAGGGGATGGTCCATTGGGCAGGGGCGATGGCCCGCTCGAAGAGGGTGGATTCGGCAGCCAGCCGATCCAGGTTGGGGCTGGTGGGCACTTGGCAGGCACGCTCCGCTTCCGACCAGTAGCAGGAGAGACGATCCGCCCGCTGGGTATCCAGCACGATCAGCAGGATGTTGGGGCGTTCTACGGCAGCAGCGCCGGCCCTTGCGGGGGAATGTCCTGTTTGCGTCAGCGAGACGGAGTCCTTAAAACTCACCACAACCCACCTGATACGTTTCTTAAAGTATCCCTATCCTGCCATGCTCTCGGCCAGCTTTCTGCTTCCCCCACCGCCTCCTCAGGGCAAAGTGAGCTGGGTTTGGCTGTTGCCTTGGATCCGAGCAGTGTTGGCCTGCCAATCCAGGATCCCTTGGTTGCCTCTGACAGTCAAAGCCTGGCCGGGCTGGCGGTAGCGCACGTTGCCCTGGGCCTGCAGCTGGGTGGAGCCGATGCGCCAGCGGATCTCCTGGGCCTGCAGCTCTTGACCGGTTTGCTCGGCTTTGGCTTGCCCGTTGCCCAATATGCGCAACTCGGTTAGAGGCAGGGGAGCCCGCAACTGCTCGCCCCTGAGGCGCAAAGCTTGTAAGGGAGCGTAAACCTCTACAGACCCTACTGCCTGCACTTCCCCGACGCCAAATTGCCACAGAAAACGGCTGGCAGCCAGCTCCAGATCCGGATCCCGGTACTCTGCCCGCACAGGCTGAGTGGGATCCCAGTTCTCCAGCTGCATCTGGGCTTGGCCAAAGTCGACGAGCAGCCGCTCCCCCTGCAGGGATCCCTGGCCCTCCAACAGCTCCACTTTCACCTGGCCCTCAGCTTGGAGGAGGCGCTGTTCCGGCAGCCATTCCACCCGCTGGGCCTCCAGACGCAGGTTGTCTCGCTCCGATTCCACCTCGACTTGACCCCTCAATTCCAGACGTCGTTCGCCGGGGTAGGCAGAGCCTTGCTCGGCGCGGGTGCGGATGGCGCGGTTGTCTTCGTCGAAGAATTCCCCCTGAACGGCCTGCAAATGGGCGGATCCCAACTGCACAGGAGTGGCGCTGCCTTCGGAGGGGGGCTCGTATTCGGCCAGGCGAGCCTGTAAGCGCCAAAGAATGCCGCCGTCGGGCCTGGCTTGGGTGAGGGTGATGTCTTCGTAGATCAACTGGGGGGTGGGAATGGGATCCGCAGGTGTGGGATCCCTGTCTGGGGATGGCTCCAGCGCTCCGCAGGCAAGGCTCAACAGGGCCAAAGCTGCCAGGGAGCTGAGGATGGACAAAGACCTGGACTGCATGGATCTTCTTCCTTGTGGGCGCTCTCCCCTACCCTAGCTTTCTTAGGACTCCGTCCCGCTGGCGCGATCAGCCGTATCCTTCCGCTGCGCTGAGCCGGATCCCGCTCTCGGCAAACCCGTGGCATTATCAGGGCAAGGGGTTTTCGGGGGCAAGCGTGACCCAACTGTTGCAACTTTTCATTTACGGCCTCGTCTTGGGCAGCATCTATGCTCTGGGGGCAATTGGGGTATCCCTCACGTTTGGCATTTTGCGCTTTGCCAACTTTGCCCACGGGGATCTGATGACGCTGGGGGCCTACTTCGGCCTGACGTTGGTCGGGCTGGGTTGGCCAATTGGGGTCAGCCTGATCCCGGCAGCCTTGGCCACGGTACTTTGTGCAGTTGGGATCGACCAACTCATTTATCGCCGCCTGCGCCGGGAGGCACCAGTGATCTTGCTCATTTCTTCTTTTGGCACCGCCCTGATTCTGCGCAGCCTGGTGCAGATCATCTGGGGGCCCAACAATCAGGTGTACCGCAGCGGGATCCAGTTGCCGTGGCGGCTTGGGGAGCTGCGCATCAAGCCCGATTGGGCAGTGATCCTGGTGGGAACAGCCCTGTTGGTGGTGGCCCTGCATCTCTTCTTACAACGCACGCGGGTGGGCAAAGCGATGCGGGCCATGGCCGACAATTTTGAGCTGGCCAAGATTACCGGCATTGATACAGAGCGGATCGTCCTCTGGACTTGGGCCATTGGCGCAGCCTTGGCCTGTGCAGCAGGTGTGTTCCTGGGCATGGATACCCGTCTGCACCCCACCATGGGCTGGCGGCTATTATTGCCCATTTTTGCAGCGGCCATTCTCGGCGGCATTGGTCGCCCTTACGGGGCCATTGCCGGAGGGCTGGTGATCGGCCTGGCGGAAGAATTCTCGACCTTGGTGATCAACCCGGCCTATAAAACCGGGGTGGCCTTCGCCATATTGGTATTGCTGCTGATCTTCCGACCCACAGGATTGCTGGGATCCCCGGGTGGGGGGGATGTCTGATGTTGAGCTACGGCATTTTCTTTTTGATTTTGGTGGGGATCTACGGCGTGCTGGTGCTGGGCCTCAATATCCAGTGGGGCTACGCCGGCATGTTCAACATCGGGGTGGGGGCTTTTTTTGCCGTGGGAGCCTATGCCAGCGCCATTGTCACCACACCCCCAAGCGCCGAGCATTTGGGCGGCTTCAATCTGCCCTTTTGGGTGGGTTTTGCCATAGCTGTGGCCGTCGCCGGAGCGATTGCCTTTTTGATCGGGTTGATTACCCTGAAGCTGCGTTCCGACTACCTGGCCATCGCTACCATCGGCATTGCCGAGATCATCAGCCAAATCCTGAGGAATGAGGGCTGGCTCACCAACGGTGTGCGGGGAATTACCCGCATTCCACGACCCTTTCGCGGCTGGATCCCAGGTCAGGATACCCTTCTCTACTTGGGCTTGGTGCTGGTCATTTTGGCGGTGGTCTATTGGGCTGCGGAGCGGGCCTATCGCTCCCCCTGGGGGCGGGTGCTGCGGGCCATTCGCGAGGATGAACCGGCAACCATGGCCGCCGGCAAAGATGTGCTCCAGTTTCGCCTGCAGGCGTTTGTGCTGGGATCCATGCTGATGGGGTTGGCGGGGGCCCTCTACGCCCATTTTGTCAATTTCATCAGCCCAGAAGCCTTTCAACCGGAGTTTGCCACCTTCATCGTTTGGGTGATGTTGATCGCAGGGGGCAGTGGCAACAATCGCGGCGCCTTGCTGGGAGCGCTGGTGATTTGGGGGGTGTGGTCGGGCAGCGAGTGGCTCACCAACCGTTTGCCGCCCCAATGGGCCACCCGAGCCGGCCCTTTGCGCATTTTGTTGATCGGGATCCTGCTCCAGGTGATTCTTCTGACGCGCTCTCAAGGATTGCTGCCTGAACGTCCGCCCAAGCCCGTTTTGGGCCCTTCCCCTTCGCCTCAGCAGAACCCAGCAGGATAGGATTGGGTCGGCTCCAGCTGTTGTTGACGTGTTTGAGACAACCCAGCCCTCTGTCGTCATGACTCCGCGTCCCAAGGAAACTGACCCTTCCTGGCCACCTTGCAACCCTGACACGACGGGCTGCCCCCCAGATGCCGGACAACCAGGGATCCGGACTACACCCATCCAAGAGGGCTATGCTCTGCCGGAGCAGTATTTCAACCGGGAGCTGAGCTGGATTGAATTCAATGCCCGGGTTTTGCACGAGGCCCTGGATGAGCGCACACCTCTGCTGGAGCGGCTGAAGTTTCTGGCCATCTTTGAGAGCAACCTGGACGAGTTTTTCATGGTGCGGGTGGCGGTGATCCGTCGTCAGTTGGAAACGGGCGTGTTGGTGCTAACCCCGGATGGCCTTACACCGCAGCAGCAGTTGCAGCAGATCTCGAGCCACCTGCGCCCCCTGATTCGAAAATTGCACACTTGCTTCCGGCAGGAACTGGTGCCCAAGCTGGCGGAACAGGGCATTCACATCCGCGATTTTTCCGAGCTGGCCGAGTCGGAACGGCAGGAGCTGCGGGACTACTTTGAGAGGCGTTTGTTTCCAGTGCTCACCCCCTTGGCGGTGGATCCAGGCCATCCTTTTCCCTACATCTCCAACCTCAGCCTCAGCTTGGCGGTGGTGGTGCGGGATCCAGAGACTGGCAAGGAGCATTTTGCTCGCGTGAAGGTGCCCAACACCTTGCCCCGCTTTGTGCCGCTGCGGGATGGGGTGAGCTTTGTGCCGCTGGATCAGGTGATTGCCCACCATCTGGAAGCGCTGTTTGTCGGCATGCAGGTGCTGGAGTACTACCCCTTCCGCATCACCCGGGATGCCGATCTGGAAATCCAAGAGGACGAGGCCGACGATCTGCTGGCTGCCATTCAAGAAGAGCTGCGCAAGCGCCGCTTCGGCTCAGTGGTGCGCATGGAAATTGCCAGCCAAACTCCGGCAGCCATCCGACAACGGCTCAGCGAAGAGATGCGCCTCAACAGTGACTCGGTGTACGAAGTGGATGGCCTCTTGAGCATGGGGGGGGTGATGGCGTTTCTCAGCCTGGATCGGCCCGATTTGAAGGATCCCCCTTGGGGGCCGGTTACTCCCCCTCGCCTGCGTACCGCTTCGGTGAGCGATGAGCCGGTGGACATGTTCTCCGTCATCCGGGAAGGGGATCTGTTGGTGCATCACCCCTACGATTCCTTCGCCGCCAGCGTGGAGCGGTTTCTGGAGGAGGCCGCCAACGACCCCCAAGTGCTCACCATTAAGCAAACCCTCTACCGCACCTCCGGCGACTCGACGGTGGTGAAATCCCTCATTCAGGCCGCCGAAAACGGCAAGCAGGTGGCCGCTCTGGTGGAGCTCAAAGCCCGTTTCGACGAAGAAAACAACATCCTCTGGGCCAAAAAGCTGGAGAAGGCCGGGGTACACGTGGCCTATGGCCTGCCGGGGCTGAAGATCCACTGCAAGCTGGCTTTGGTGGTGCGGGAAGAGGGGGGATCCCTGCGGCGCTACGTCCACATCGGTACCGGCAACTACAACCCCAAAACCGCCCGTATCTATACCGACCTAGGGCTGTTCACTTGCGATGAGACCCTCTGCAACGATGTTACGGAATTGTTCAACCTACTGACGGGCTACTCACGGCAACGGCAATTCCGCAAGCTCTTGGTGGCCCCCAGAACCCTACGCCAAGGCATGGAAGCCCTGATCCGCCGCGAGATGCGCCATGCCCAAGCGGGGGGCCAGGGGCGTATCATCGTCAAGATCAACTCTCTCACCGACCCGGAAATGATCCGGCTGCTCTACGAGGCCAGCCAAGCCGGGGTGGAGATCGACCTCATTGTGCGCGGCATGTGCTGCCTCAAGCCCGGGATCCCAGGCCTGAGCGATCGCATCCGCGTCATCAGCATCATTGGCCGCTTTCTCGAACACTCGCGCATCTTTTACTTCTATAACAACAGCCAGGAAGAATACTTCATTGGCAGCGCCGACTACATGACCCGCAACCTGGATCGACGGGTTGAGGTGGTCACCCCCGTAGAAGATCCCGTGTTGCAGCAGGAGCTAAAGGCAATCTTGGACATCTGCCTGACGGACAACCGGCAGGCCTGGGAATTGCGCCCTGATGGCACCTACGTGCAGCGGCAACCCAAGCCAGGAGAGCCTGTGCGCTCCACCCACCAACGCCTGATGGAGCGGGCCGCCAGCCGCATTTAGCAGGATGACTCTCACTGCTAACCTCTCTCTCAGAGGGAGAGAGGAGCAGCCTCGCCGCTATCGGGAATGGCCACCAAAGCTCAGGATCCGGTGGTCTTGGCGGCCTCGGCCTCTTCCTCGCCCAGCGCAATTACCCGTTCCGTGGCCTGCAACGAAGACTGCAAGCTCTCCAACTTTTCCCGGCTGGCGCGGTTCAGCCACGACTCGATTGCATTCACCAAGAGCTGATCCACAGAGAACCAGCCCCCCCCATTCACCGCAAAGGCCAGGAAGATCGCTGCGTAGATGGCGGATAGCTCCAAGTAGGGAACGCTGAAGCCGGCCACCTTAATGTGATGGAACATGGCCACCGCCATCGTGGCGAACAAGCCCAGTGCTGCCCCTCGGGTCAACAAACCCAACGCCACCATCGGAGCTGCGATCAGCTCGGTATAGGCAGCCACATAAGCGAAGAAGATCGGGAAGGGCAACCCGATCACTTCTACATAAGCCGTCGCAAATCCTTCGATATCTGCCAGTTTGTCAAGGCCGTTGTGAATCATGAATAGCCCTGCCACCACCCGCAAAACGGTCCACGCCACTTGAGACCAGCGCGGAGTTACGCTGTCGTGACGCAAAGCTGAGGCGAGTAGCACGGGAAACTGCTGAGAGGGTGCCATAGGATAAAACCTGCGATGCAAAGATGAGCAAAGATTCTAACTTATTGTAACGATTCTAAATTTCTGTAACAAGATGGGGTTCAGATCCCCAGTGGTCAAGGGATCCCATGCAAAAACAGGGATCCCATGCAAAAACAAGGCCTCCGGTCCGCTTCCGCGAAAGGCCTCCGGCCCGCTTTCGCGACCGGTCGGGTGGGTTTCCGGCGAGCTTTCACCCTCGCACACCACCTCTGCTCTTGGCCTGGAACCTTTCCTGCCTTGCTGAGACCTGTCAACCTCTGTAAATGGATCCCTCATAATGGGTTCATTTGCTGCCTGTGTCGATATGGTTGCCGAATCTGTCCTCGCCTCTGATGTCAGCTCCGCCAAAGCCCAAGCCGGGAGAGAGGAGGGATCCCCGCCTGCCATTCGTTTGCGGAGGGTCAGCCGCAACTTTTCCGGGATCCAAGCGGTGGACGGGGTGGATTTGGAGGTGCAGCAGGGGGAGTTTTTTACGTTGTTGGGGCCGTCGGGTTCGGGCAAAACCACCTGTTTGCGGATGATCGCGGGCTTTGAGCGTCCGGATGAGGGGCAGATCGAATTGAACGGCCAGAATGTTTTGGGTCTGCCGCCCTACCGACGGCCTGTGAACACGGTGTTTCAGGACTATGCTCTCTTCCCCCACATGACGGTGGCGGAGAACGTTGGCTACAGCTTGATGATCCGCGGCATACCGCCGAAGGAGCGCCAAAAGCGAGTGCAAGAGGCGCTGGAGCTGGTACAACTGCCCGATCTGGGATCCCGTAAACCCAGCCAACTTTCAGGGGGGCAACGGCAACGGGTGGCCTTGGCGCGGGCTTTGGTTGGCCGACCGCAGGTGCTCTTGCTGGATGAACCTTTGGGGGCGCTGGATTTGAAGTTGCGCCAACAGATGCAGTTTGAACTCAAGGCCCTACAACACCGCCTTGGTCTCACCTTTTTGTACGTCACCCACGACCAAGAAGAGGCCCTGACCATGAGCGATCGTATTGCCGTGTTCAATCGCGGGCGCATCGAACAGGTGGGATCCCCGGCAGAGCTCTACGAGCGACCTGCCACCCGGTTTGTAGCCGGTTTTATCGGCCAAACCAACTTGATCGAGGGATCCCTGGCGGAACGATGCGTGGGAGAAGCGGCCCTGTTTGCTTTGCGCCCGGAGCACATTCGGATTGACTTATCTGAAGAAGGGATCCCCGATGGCCACTGCCGCTTGCGGGGACGGATTTGCGACACTGCTTATCTAGGGGCTTTCATTCGCTATCAGGTATGGGTGTCGGGCTGTGAGGTGAAACTTTTGGCTGTGCAACCCAACCCCGGCCTGAATTTGCAGCAGTTGCCGGAAGGGACGGAGGTGACTTTAAGTTGGGATCCCAGCCGGATGCACCGCATCCCCGAATAGGGCTCTCAATCCCGATCTCCTCTGGAGCTTGTCTATCCGGCGTCGGCGCTATCTTGCAGGCAGTTGACACTCCCGCCGACTGAAGTCGAGGGATTCTTACGTAGCCCAGAAACGGGCTCGCAACGGCGTTGTCAAAGGGAGAAAAACGGGCCATGATGCGCATTTCCATCCAGCCGGGGAGCGGGATCCCTGGCTCCGTACAGCTTTTTAATTTGCTCTGCTTTGCCATCGCCTGCGGGCAATTTCCTCCCGGCTACCGCCTGCCCAGCACCCGTCAATTGGCTATGCAAACAGGCCTGCACCGCAATACCATCCACAAGGTTTACCACCAACTCGAGGCTATGGGCCTGGTGGAAACCCGCGCTGGATCTGGCATTTACGTGAGCCGCTCCGCCCGCCAGGTGGTTAACTACTCTCGCGGCCTGGGGGAAAACCTGGATCGATCCCGACAGGTCCTGGAGCAGGTGCGCCAGGGCATCGACCAGCTGCTGCAGCAGGGGTTTTCTTTGGAGCAGGTACGGGATCTGCTGCTGGCGGAGATCGATTGGCGATTGCGCTGCAGTGCCCAAGTGCTGGTGTGTGTGCCCAACCGGGATTTGGGTACAGGACAACTGATGGCCCAGCAAATCCAGCAGACTTTGGGCATCCGGGTCCAGTTGGTGCCCCTGGAGGAGCTGGCCACCGTTCTGGATCAGATCCATTCCGGCACTGTGGTGACGCTGCACTATTTTCTCAGCGCCGTCGAGGCCATTGCCCAACCCCGGGGGGCCCGTGTTCTGACAGTGGAGGTGTCCGACTACGCCCGCGAAATTGCCCTGATCCGCCAATTGCCTTCCTACGCCTGTCTGGGGCTGGTGAGCATCAGCACTGCCCTGCTGGAGGTTGCCGAGGTGATCGTCCACAGTTTGCGGGGAGACCTGCTGGTGCTGACGGCAGTGATTTTCGATGCTGAACGGGTGGGATCCCTAATCCGCCGCGCCCATACGCTGATTTGCGATGAGGCCAGCTACCCCACCCTGCGGGTCTTGGTGCGCCAAGCCCGAGCCGATCTAATCCGCACACCCAACCTAGTCTGCGCCACCCCCCACATCGGAGAAGCAGCCATGGCCGAGCTGCGACGGGAACTGGGTGGGATCCCTGGAGCCGGAGGAGATGGGGACGCAAGCAGTAGCAGTTTGCAAGGCAAAGAAACCCATTAAGCCTTGTTGCAGGTGAGCCATTTTGCGGATGACAGGCTGCCCGATATCGTGTTTAAGTGGAAATACGGTAAAAGCTCTCTCATTTTGATTCATCGCTGATCAGTCTTTACACGTATGGTGATCCTCGACTACGCCTCCGCCGATCATGACCATGTGGCAGTTACACGGGAAGGTTTCTGGGAGGCCATCCGCTTCCAAGACCATTTTTACGTCTTCAACCGGGGCTTTTCTCAGCTGCAAGAGGCCATCGCCAGTTGCCGCTACGACATGGATCACGGATCCCTGATCAGCCTCGTGGTGGTGCGCCCTCGGAGCTATGAGGTGTGGTCGCAGGTGGGATCCGACATTCCCGTCTTGCCGAAGCAACTCTTGAGCCCCACAGCCAGGGACTCCGTCTCGCCAGCGCGCCAGTGCTCCGCACCCCTGTCACCAGCGCGGAAGCGTCGCATAGCAATGACGGCTCCATCGGGGCCCGAACGTCCTTTCTGGTCTTTCTGGGGCTGGGGATCCAAGGCTTATGTGGTGGATGGCGAGCCGGCTGCACCCCAGTCTTTGTTCCACCATAGCCCTCGGCCCTACAACGCGCTACAGGCTTGAGCCGGAATCGGTTGCGCCAGCGTCGTGCAGCAACAGTTTCAGGGAACAGGACGGCTCCACGTGCAAATTGAGATCCGGCTCTTCCACCAGCAGGGGCACGCGCTCGGCCACTTCCAGGCCAAATCCTTTCAAGCCGCTGATGTGGCGAGAGGTGTTGCTGATCAGGCGCATTTTGCGCACCCCTACATCCCGTAGGATCTGGGCGCCGATGCCGTAATCGCGCAAGTCCATCGCCACCGGTGGCGCGGTTTCAGAAAGTCCCAGATCTTGCCGGGCGTAGGACTTGATTTGCTCGATGAGACTCAGCTCCTGCTCTTGCCGGCGCAGGTACACCAGTACCCCCTTGCCTTGGTGGTCGATCATCTTCAGGGCCGCTGTCAATTGGCGGCGACAATCGCAGCGCAGGGATCCCAGCGCATCCCCTAGGGGACACTCCACATGGACGCGCACCAAGACGGGCTCAGAGGCAAATTGGTCCGGATCCCCTTTCACCAGAGCCAGGTGCTCGACTTGGTTGAGGCTATCGCGGTAGCCGTAAACCCGAAACTGGCCGAACTCCGTCGGCAGGGTGGCGGCAGCCTCTCGGTGAACCAGTTGTTCGGTGCGCAGGCGGTACTCGATGAGGTGGGCGATGGTGATGATCTTCAAATCGTGCTGACGGGCATATTCGATCAACTGGGGCAGGCGGGCCATGGAGCCATCCGGGTTTTGGATCTCGCAAATCACCCCTGCCGGATACAGCCCGGCCAACATCGCCAGATCCACCGCTGCTTCCGTATGGCCAGCCCGTTTGAGTACTCCGCCCTCCCGTGCCCGCAGCGGAAAGACATGCCCAGGCCGGCGCAGATCTTCCGGTCGCGTGTGCGGGTGAATGGCCGCCTGAATGGTGCGAGAGCGATCGGCAGCGGAAATGCCGGTGGAAACTCCAGCCTCTGGCCCAGCATCAATGCTGACGGTGAAGGCAGTTTGGTTGCTGTCGGTGTTCTGCCCCACCATCAGCGGGATCTTCAGCTCATCGAGGCGGGATCCCTGCATGGCCAGGCAGATAAGGCCCCGCCCGTAGGTGGCCATGAAGTTGATAGCTTGGGGCGTGGCAAACTGGGCAGCACAGACCAGATCCCCTTCGTTTTCTCGGTTTTCGTCATCGACCACGATGACCATGCGACCACACTTGAGGTCTTCGAGGGCTTCGGGGATGGAGTGGAAGATCGTTTCTGTCTCGGCCTGCGGGATGGCACTCATGGAAAAAGGGAGAATCTGGCGCAACCGGCCCTGCGCACCGGATCTACCGGATCTATGGTGACATACTCCCGCACTCATGCTACGCGAAGCAATCCGTGCCGCTAAAGCGAGAGGGTGCGGGCTTCAAGGACTCCGTCCCGCTGACGCGAACAGTGACTCCAGTTAAGGACATTTCCTGAGCTTAAGGACTCCGTCCCGCTGGCGCGAAAAGGACGGGATGCCCCACCGCTCTGTACTTGATGTTTATAGCGGCAGTGCATAAAACCCTGCCACCTTGATTACAGCACCAATGAGGACAAAACACCATGCTCCCGCCTCTCCTACCGACCCTCACCCCGGCTAGTCACTAGCTACTAACCACTATCCACTAATAGAGGGCGGGGCTTCCCGGCGGTCTAGCTAAAGCAAACTGGGCAACAGCTAGGGATCCTGAGACAGGGTCAGTACTTGGGAATCGAGGGATCGTAAGCCTCTGCCCAGGCGAGGATCCCCCCGCGCAGGTTTTTTCCTTGGATCCCAGCAGCTTGTAGGATCTTCAGGGCTTTGGCCGAGCGTGCCCCACTCTTGCAGTGGACGATCAGCTCTGAGCCGTTAAGGAGGCGACGCACCTGCTCCACCCCGTCGCCGTTTTCAATTTGGGGCAGGGGGATCAGGTGAGCACCAGGGATCCGGCCTATCTCCCACTCGTTCGGGTTGCGCACATCGACCAACACAAAGTCTTGGTGAGCATCCATCCGCGCTTTCAGCTCGGCCACAGTGATCTCGGGGATCTCTGTCTGGCCAGCTTGTTCTGTGGCTTGGGCTGGCGGGATCCCGCAGAACTGCTCATAGTCGATAAGCTGGGTGATGGGAGGAGTGGCGGGGTTTTTGCGCAGCTTCAGCTCCCGGAAGCTCATGTTCAGGGCATCGTAAAGCAGCAGCCGCCCACTTAGGGTTGTGCCCACGCCCAGCAGGATCTTCACGGTTTCGGTAGCTTGAATAACACCGATGATGCCGGGGAGGATCCCCAACACTCCCCCTTCGGCGCAGGAGGGCACCAGTCCTGGTGGGGGCGGCTCGGGGTAGAGATCCCGGTAGTTGGGCCCATCTTCGTAGTTGAAGACCGTCGCTTGTCCCTCGAAGCGGAAGATCGAGCCGTAGACATTGGGCTTGCCCGTCAACACACAGGCATCGTTCACCAGGTAACGGGTGGGGAAGTTATCGGTGCCATCCACAATCACGTCATAGTTGGCAAACAGCTCCAGTGCGTTGTGGGCCTTCAGGGCGGTGTTGTAAACATCCACTTGACAGTGGGGGTTGATCTCCAGGATGCGGTTCTTGGCCGATTCCACCTTCGGCTTGCCCACCCAGGAGGTGCCGTGGATCACCTGCCGCTGCAGGTTGGACACATCCACCACATCAAAATCGACAATGCCGATCCGCCCCACGCCGGCTGCCGCCAAGTACAGCAACAGGGGCGAGCCAAGGCCGCCTGTGCCGATGCACAGCACTTTGCCCGCTTTCAGCCGCTTCTGTCCTTCTAGGCCCACCTCGGGCAGGATCAAATGCCGAGAAAACCGCTCCATCTCCTCGCGGGAGAGGCTGACTTGGCTGGTGTCCAGGTTCAACATGCTCACAACCCTCCGGCAATAGCAGGAACGATGCTGATGACGGCTTGTTCTCCCACGGGGGTGTTGTTGCCTTGGGGCAACGTGCGCACATCCTCGTCGTTGAGGTAGACATTGACAAAATTGCGCAGCTTCCCATCCTCGGTGTAGAGGTGGCGCTTCAGCTCGCCATAGCGGGCGATGAGGTTGCCCATCACTTCGCCAACATTGCTGCCCTCGATCTCGACAGCTTCCAGGTTGTCGGTGTAGGGGCGCAGGGGAGAGGGGATCAGAACTTTGGTTGCCATGGGAGTTCGGGGAGAGATCTTGGATATCTACTGGAGACTTTTGAGGATCCAGAGGATCTGGGCTGACCTATCCGTTTGTCGATCTTGTTGGGGCTGTCCACTGACTTTGAGGATTCAGCTATGTTACAGATAAGGTTCAGCACTAGACTACCGCTTTTTCCGGTGGCGCCCATCCCAGCTTTCAAGGATCCCAACTGAACTTAGCCGTGAACTTCAGCCTCAAACAGCGGCAAAGCCCAAACGACTCTAGCTTGCCAAAGCCGGGAGCGGGGGGATGCGAATGTCTTCCAGCATCTGCATCGGCTCCCGTTGGGGCTGCTCCTGCTCATCCAAAACCCAGCTCACCACCTCTTCTGCCTTGCCCTCGCGCACACTGACGATCACACAGGAAAAGCCCCAAGGAAAAGCATGCTGCCGATCAAACTCGGAGGGAATGGCCGCATGGTTGGGATGGGAATGATAGGTGCCCAGGATCCCCAGCCCTTTGCGCACCGCATGGTCGTTGGCCCGCTTGAAATCCGCCGGATCGATCAAAAAGCGGCGGCGGCTGGATTCCCCGTCTGCCAGAGGGTTTTCCGCTTGATCCCAGGTGTTGGCTACTGCCCAAAGCTCGTGGATGATCTTGTCGGATCCCCGGATTTCCCCAATTAAAATGCCGCAGCTCTCGTGGGGAAAGGCTTGTTCGCCGTGCTGGCGGATGCTGTGAAGGTGGTCTGCCGAGAGGTAGAGGGCCATGAATCTCGCCTTTGCCGATGGAGTTACCGTTCTTTTATTCTGGCACAAGTTGGCCGGGGATCCCTCAACTTAGCTACAGCGGATGCCATTGGGGCGCAACGGGCAGGCCGTTCCGCAGAGGCCGCCGCTGCTGAAAATGTTCGGCCACCAGTGTGGCGCGGTCAGACCCGTCCATCGAGTGAACCCAGAGGTGGCTCTGGCTTTGGAGGGGTGACGGGGGCATAGTGGGGGCAACCCTGGCACGGCCCTTGGGGATGGACGGCACAGCGCAACCAAGCCGAGTGGGCACTGAAAACACAAGAGGGATCCCCCAGGGGTGGGCCAAATTCGCCGGCCCGTTGACGGCGCAGCAGCACCACTTGCCGTCGCCAATCTTGCAAAAATCGGCTGTAGGCGCGTTCCCGCCAGCGACGCTTGGCCGCATTTTCGAGGACGTGGGCGGTGAGGTTATCCAACATGGAACGATACCCAGGGAAGAGGCCAACAGGCTGGGAGTTGCGTTGGATGGCTGAGAACCTCAGGATGGCACACACTGGCGAGAAGAACCCAAGAATTGCAAACTCTCCTTGAGTTCAGTTTAAGTTTGTGGAGTTTCTTCCGATGGCTCTGGCTGCTGGTGGCGGGCCTGGGCCCGTTGCAGGGCTTCTCGCACCACAGCAAAGCCCGTTCCCCCGGCGCTGAGCCGCGCGGCCACCACCTGGCGGGGATCGATGGCCGTCAAAATGTCCGCCTCAAAGGCCGGGTGGAAGGTTTTCCAGCGCTCCAAGGGCAGATCCCGCAGCAGGATCCCCTCTGCCAAACAAATGCGCACAATCTGCCCCACCAAATCATGGGCTGTGCGAAAGGGGATCCCTTTGCGCACCAAGTAGTCGGCCACATCGGTGGCGTTGGAGAAATCTTCCTGCACAGCAGCCGCCATGCGCTCAGGTTGAAATTGGATCCCTTCCCGCAGCAGAAGGGTCATCGCCTCTAGGCAGGCTTTCAGGGTATCGACCGTGTCGAATAGTCCCTCTTTGTCTTCTTGGAGATCTTTGTTGTAGGCCAGCGGCAGCCCCTTCAAGGTGACCAACAAAGCCTGGAGATGGCCAAACACCCGCCCCGCCTTGCCGCGCACCAACTCCGGCACATCGGGATTTTTCTTCTGGGGCATGAGGCTGGAGCCGGTGGCACAGGCATCGGTGAGGGTGACAAAGCCGAACTCCTGGGAAGCCCAGAGGATCATCTCTTCCGAGAGGCGGCTGAGATGCACCAAAATCAAGCTGGCGGCAGCGTGGAACTCCACCAGGTAGTCCCGGTCGCTGACGGCATCCAAGCTGTTGGCGCTGATCCGCTCAAATCCCAGCAGATGGGCGGTGAGCTGCCGATCGATGGGCAGAGAAGTGCCGGCCAAAGCTCCGGATCCGAGGGGGCAGACATTCACCTCTTCCCGCACCCGCCCCAGCCGTTGCCAGTCTCGCCAGAACATTTCTTCATAGGCCAAGAGGTGGTGGGCTAAGCTAATCGGCTGAGCCCGTTGCAGATGGGTGTAGCCGGGCAGGATTGTCTCCAGATGCCGCTCGGCCAAGTCCAACAAAACTCCGCGCAGCTCCCAGAGGGCTTGACGAAGGTGATCGATCTGATCCCGCAGATAGAGGCGCAGATCGGTGGCCACTTGGTCGTTGCGGGAGCGCCCGGTATGCAGTTTTTTTCCCACTTCCCCCACCAAAGCCACCAAACGACGCTCGACGGCATAGTGGACATCCTCTGCCTCTGGATCGGGCCGGAAGGTGCCGGCAGCCGCCTCCTGTTGGATCTGCTCCAATCCCCACCGGATCTGGTCGGCCTCTTGCTGGGTCAGGATGCCACAAGCGGCCAACATCTGCACATGAGCCAGGGATCCGGCCACATCGTAGGGCAGCAGGCGGATGTCGAAGCCGATACTGGCGTTGAAGCGGGCGATGGCAGGATGCAGGGATCCCTCGAAGCGTTGGCTCCAGGGGCGAGGGGTGGAAGTTACCGTCGGCTCAGACATCGGCTGGGAACCGGAAGAATGGGGAGAAGGATTGACCACCGTAGGAAGACCCCACTGCAGTTGTGGAGAAAAAACACAGAAACCGACCGCCGACGGCCAAAACCCCGCCGGCCCAGGCCCAATGGATCCAGCTAGAGCAATGGCGACAAGGCTCTAGTGGGAGCTGGTGATGCTCTTGAGCATGTAGCCCGCCACGATCCCTATCAAAAGCGCCCAAATTTGGCCCGATTCCACAAAGCCATTCCAACCCTTGCGGATATCGCCCAGCACATCCTGTCGGAACACCTGCCCGACAATCATTTCCGTCTGGAAAGCCGCGGGGGCCGGCAAGTAAACCGAGGCGGTTTCAGACCCAGAAGGAGAGAAGTTCATGGTTGTACCTCAGGTGTAGATAACACAGTGCAGCCAACCTGGTAGCTCCACCAGCTAGAGCGTACCGCTCTGAAAGACCTACGAAACGCCAACAAACACTTCCACTCGCACCGGCGGCGCGGAGTGCTCAGCGTCTGCCGCGCTTCTGCTTTCTTCCTGCCTTAACGAACTATGGCTGGCAGCAGAGATCACCCCCACTGCCCCGCCAGAGGGATCTCCACAGGCGTGACTTCCCCGCAAGCTGCAGGTAGCCGCTCCTTGCTCTCTGAGAGAGCCACACAGACTAAAGCTGGAGCAGGCTTTAGCCCATGCAGAACGCATGCCAGAACTAACCAACTAGCCTAGTAGTCCGGCAAAACCACGTCAACCAACCCACCGTTGCTGCCCAGCCCAGTAGCGTTGAGTAGCTTGCTTGAGCTATTGTGAGCGTTGCGGCCTGCTGTCATTAACCCTGAGTTTGAACTTTTTTAACTAGGCTGGCTCGGAGTCGGGCAACACCTTCAACACCACCAGCGTTGTGTCGTCCACGGGCTCAGGCCGCAGGGAAATCTCGTCCTGCAACAGGAGCTCTGGATCCTCGGGCAGCCATAGGGGAAGAGGATGGGATCCCCGACGGCCTCGGAAGGCATCCATCTGCTCAAACAAGCTCTCCAAAATGTCTTCGGGGGAGTCGTAGCGACGGGCAGCGTACTGGATGGCGTCCATCAGCCCAGAGGTTTCCAAGCGCTCGCCGCGGGTGTTGGCTGTCTCCGTGTAGCCATCGGTGTAGTACACCACCACATCCCCGGGTTGCAGTTGCACGCAGCTTTCCGAGTAGTGGCTGTTTTCTTCCAAGCCGATCAGCGCCCCCTCTGTGTCCAGGGGTTGAATTTCTCGGGTGCGGGCCTGCCACCACAGGGTGGGGTTGTGGGCCGCGTTGCTGAAGCAGAGGCGATGGGAGCGGGGATCGTACTCCGAATAAAACAGGCTGATGAAGCGATTGGAGTTTTCCAGGTCACTGTACATGGCCCGGTTCAGATGTTGCAGAACACGGGCCGGCGAATGGCGGTTGAGGGCCTCCGCCCGCACCATGGCGCGGGTCATGGTCATCAACAGGCCGGCGGGCACCCCTTTGCCCATCACATCCCCAATGACGATGGCCAAGCGAAAGCCTGCCGTTTCTTCAGGTGAGTCGGATGTTTCCAGGCGTTCGCCGGGAATCTTGATGAAGTCGTAGTAGTCACCCCCCACTTTGCTGGCCACCCGGCAACGGGCTGCCAGGCGAATGCCTTTGACTTGAGGGCACTCCCGAGGTAGCAGTTGGGTCTGGATGTAAGAGCCAATCTCCATTTCTTTTTCCAGGGCCATCTTGCGGCGCAAGGCTGCCGTCAAGCGGTCATTTTCGATGGCCACCCCTGCCTGATCGGCGACCAAGCGCAACAGTTGTTGGCGACGTTCATCCCAGTGGTAGCCAGGCTGACGGCTGAAGACGTACAAGCGACCCTGGACAGAGTTGCGAATCAGCAGCGGCGTGCCGAAAAGGCGTACATCCGGCCCCAAGCTCTGGCGGAACCGTTCGTCCAAGAGGTGTTCAAGGGCAGGGATCTTAACAGACAGGGATCCCTCCGTTTTGAGAATGGGCTCTTGAGCCGAGAGGGTCTGGGTAATTTGCTCCATCTCAGCCCGAATCTGCTCGCGGTGATTGAGATCAGAGCAATGCAGTTGATCCAACTGGATGGTGCCGTTGGGATTGAACAAAACCAGGGCTCCGCCTTCGGCATCGGTCAGTTGGCTGGCCACAAAAGCCGTCAGCTCCAGGATCTGGTTCAAGTTGTTAAAAGAGCGCAGAGCAAAAGCCAGCCACGCCAGCAGATACTGCATCCGATGGTGTTCTCTCTCCAGTTCTGCCACCCGATCCGGCATTGCAGGGGCAGGCACAATGGCCGGCTTGACCTCCGGCAGCTCTCTATCATCGGACGCAACGGCACCTGAAGAGGTGGGATCCTCATCCTGGCCGGTCTGAGCTGAGCGCAAGTCCCCCGAATTGTCCGTGGGCGACAGCGACGGAGCATTGGGGGGGAGGGGATTTTTGCCCGAATCCTGGGCCAGCAAGGACTCTGACCACAAAGAATCTGACAGCCCGGCAGGGGGCTGCCCTAAAACGGCCTTTTGGGGGCTGTGATCATCCATCGGGAAGACTGGCGTTAATCCCTTGGAAACGTAACGAAACAGCTTAGCAAAAATATCACAAGCTTCATCACACTCATCCCTCACACCCAGCGAGGCTGACGGGATCCCTGGCACAGCTCTCGGTAGAGCTGTTCCACCTGGCTGAGGTTGTGGCTGAGGGTATAGCGCTCCAGCACCCGCTGGCGGGCCTTCATCCCCAGCAGTTGGGTAAACTCCCGTTGATCCCGCAGCAAAGGCAGCAGCGTTTGCAGCTCTGCTGTCACCCGTGTCGGATCCAGCAGGATCCCGGCTCCATCGGCCAAAACCTCGCCATCGGCACCCACATCGGTGGCCACTGCTGCCAGCCCACAGGCCATCGCCTCCAACAGGGACAAAGAGAGCCCCTCGATTAAAGAGGGCAAAATAAACACATCGGCTCCTCGCAAGATCTCGATGCGTTGCTGCTCGTCGGCAATATAGCCCAGCCAGTGGATCCCATGTTGAAGGGTGTAGAAGGGCTTGAGGGTGTTGAGCAGCGGCCCATCCCCCACGATCAGCAGACCACACTTCTCCCCCATTTGGGAGTGTTTCCAAGCCTTGAGCAGGGCCTCCAGGTTTTTCTCCGGCGAAACCCGCCCCTGATAGACGAAGATCCGCTCCAGTCCCAACCGCTGTTTGAGGGTGGAGGGCCCAGGCGCATACTTGTCCACATCCACACCATTGGGAATGACCACCACCTGCTGGGGGCTCACCCCCAGTTTGACCAAGATCTCCCGTTGCGTTTCCGAGAAGACAATGGTGCGGTGATAGTTGGCCAAACACGGGGCGTAGAGCTGGTAGGCCAAGTATTGGGTGCGAGAGGCGATGTTGCGCCGCCGCCGGTCGAAGGCCGGGTGGAAGGTGGCCACCAGCGGCTGGTTGAGCTCAGCACAGATCTCCGGCAGCACAAAGTCGATGGGAGAAATGGTCAAGGAGGCATGCACCAGATCCGGCTGCAATTCCTTGAGGGCCTGGGTGAGCAACCGCTTGGCGTTGGGGGCCGGGATCGTGTAAATCTGCGATTTGTACAGACAGGGGAGGGAAACGTCACGGCGATCCGGCTCCGCCCTCCAGCCTTCACCTCCAGGATCCAGGGCGGGCGGTTGGCCGTCGTTGGTGAAGTGAAAAAAGCTGACTTGATGGCCCCGCTCCAAAAGGCCGTTGGTCACCTCGCGGCTGTAGGTGACGTTGCCACAGAAAGGTGTTTTTTTGCCTATCCAGGCGATATGCATGGGCGGATCCCCGCGGAGCTGAAACGCTGAGCTGCAAAGGGAGTCTCGATTCTTAAACCTCTACAAGAGTAGCAGAGTTAGCTCCTGCCTTGGCCCGTCCCCTCGGAAGAGGATATCCAACCTCGCGCTGCGGCAGGATTTACGAGACCTCTCTGCCCAATAAGCTCCAGGTGTACAGCCCCGCCAGCCCCGCCAGAACAGACAGGGCCACAAACATCCAGGGAAGGCCAAGGCGGGCTTCTGCCAATCCCGTGAACACCAGCGGCAAACTGAGGGCAATGTTGGCGGCGTTGTTCTGGAGCCCAAAGATCTTGCCTCGCAGATGGTCAGGCGTTTCCTCTTGGATCAAGGTTTGCATCGGCACCGCCACCAGAGCCCCGCCACAGCCCAACAGGGCAATCCAGCCCAAGCTGGGCAGCAGCCAGTGGGTCGTCCAGGAGAGGGCTGCCAGAGCCCCACAGAGCAGCAGGGATCCCAGCCCAATCCAGGCGCGGCGGCTCACCCGTCGGCCCGTATGGCCCACCCAAAAGGCGCCGATCCCCATGCCCAGGCCAGCAGCGGCCAACAACACCCCGAACTGATCCGGCTTCAGCTCTGCCATCACTTCGGCCATGCGCACCGCCAAAACTGCCAGCGCCGCAAACAGCGAGTAAAGCACCACCACCTGCACCAAAGCAGCTCGGATCAGGGGCACCTGGCCGACATAGTGCAGGCCCAAGCGGAGATCTTCCCAGAGGTGGGGGACTTCCCAACGCCGGGGCTCCAGCTTCTCGTGGGGTTGCAGCAGCAACAGCAGGGATCCCGCCAAGAGGTAGGCTCCTCCCACCAACAGCTCCGGCCCCACTTCCCAGCCCGGCAACCAATGGCGTACCCAACGATCTGCCAGGGTTAACAGCGGCTCCCCCACGGCAAACCCGACGATCAGCGAAGCCATCATCGTGGTGGTGTACAGGGAGTTGGCCGCCAGCAGCTCTCGCTTCGGCAGGATCAGGGGCAAAGTCGCCTGCTCGGCAGGAGCAAAAAACTGGGTCAGAACCGAGACGGCAAAGCTCACCAGCAACAGCCCCGCAAACCCCAAGGGGATCCCCGGCCAAAGGTCGCGCCCGGCAGTGAGCCAGAGCAGCGGCGGCAACAGCAGCACTAGGATCCCACGCCCCAGGTTGGAGAGCACCAACACCCCTTTTTTCAGCCAGCGATCCACAAATACCCCTGCCAGGCTGCCCAATAGCATCGCCGGCAGCGTAAAAGCCAGCATGATGGCCGAGACCCAACCGCTGATGGAAGCCCCTTCCGGCTGAAATTCGCGGGCAACCAACCCAATCAGCAGCACCAACAACACCTTGTCCGCCAACTGGGAACACGCCTGCCCCATCCACAGCAGCAGGAAATTGCGCCGGCGCAGCACGGTTACAAAGTTGCTCAGGCCCGGCTCAGACAGACCTTGATCTTCCTTCTCTGCTTTTTGCCCCTTTTCGGGATCCTCAGGGGGTGGCCCTGGCAAGGGATCCCCGGAAGAATGCTCCAGCAAGCTGAGGGTGGAGCTTGCTGTCGGCTCAGGCGAGAGAGCTTCTGACTTCAGTCCCCAACTTGGCGTTGATGCAGGTAGATCCCGGAGAGGGGAACTGGGGTGGCAGATCCCTGCCCCTCCTTGTGGCCAATCCCATCGTTGCTCCCAAGTCATGATGCTCCCCAGGTGACCTGCCCATTTCCCCGACGTCGGCCCCACAACAGAATGGGATCCCGTCAGCAAACAAAAGTGGAAATGGGGTGCCCCGATCTTATCTTGGCCCGCCTTCCAATCCACCAACCCAAATCTTGGGAATCGGCAGGCCTAGCTTCCTGCGGCAGACAAGGAGCGCAAGGGATCCGGGATCGACTCGCTGGGAGCCACAAAGCTGCCTTTTTCCACAAAAGTCAGGCGCAGGCTCAGCCAACGAATAAAATCCGCGTTGGTGGATACCACTGCCCCCAGGGGCTCCTTCAACTTGTCCCGCAGGGGCTTTAACTCTGGAGCCTCCATGAAGGCCGGCTGCGGCACCCAGAAGAAATCGACAGGGTGATGGTGCTCCTCGCAGTATCGACGACGCTCCTCCAACACCTCTTCCAGAGGCTCAGAACGTAAGAAAGACAGGCTGGCAACGACAAAATGATAGGTGGCCAGTTCGGCTGCAGACATAAGACTAAGATCGCTAGGTCGCTGTGAAACTATCAAGCTGTGAAACTATGCAAGAGTAAAGGCCAGAGTCGGGCGTCCACGGCTTCCGCTGCGAGCTCTGGCTCTATCCTTTAGAGATGGGCAGATTTGAGCAGATGCGGAGCCGGATCGCGGGAGCTACACAGCGGCTGACAGTCTTCCAACTGCCGGAGAACGGGTAGCCGCGCCATGACTTCCTCAGGGGGCATGGAGTGTTCTGAAGCCTGCTTGAGGGTCGGTAGAGCCTGAGCTGCCCATTCCCGAGCCCAGGGAGCGGACTCAGGAGTTTCCTTCTCCTCCAACAGCTCTTGGCAAAGGGCAGTTGAGCGCTCCAAGTCGCCGCTGCCCTGATAAGCCATAATCAGAGCCACACGAGCCAAAACGCATTCTTCCGGATTTGCCCTCGAGCCATTGCGCTCGCTCAGGCGGTGCTCCTGTCTCTCTTGGATGGAACAGCAGTAGCAGAACGACTCGAGAAGGTTGATCGCCTCCAGGTAGCGCTCCTGCTTGAGAGCAGTAATGCCGGCGCGGAGGGATCCATGGGGGTGGGACATGAGCCTAAGTACAAGAAAAGAGTTCAGACGGACTTGCACCTGAAGGTTATCCAGTCAGTGGCCCGTCTTCTCATCCAAGGTTTCGTGTCTAAAACTACTATACACCCTCTGGACAAGTGACCGCCGATTTACTCTTCCTCTTAAGCTTGTGGAAAGGGCGCTCAACCTTTACGGGCTAGGGTGTAGGTGCTGACATAGTGAGTTTCTCGGCGCAACACCGCACAGCCTGCCTGCTGCAGGCGCGCCCCCAAATCGTCGTGGATATAGTCGCGGTAGTAGGGTTCGTGGAAGGTTTGCATAAAGGCTTCCATCGTCTCCTTCAGCTCTGGCGAATCCAGCAGTTGCACCGAGTCGCAGATGACCACCACGCCCCCTGGCTTCACCACCCGACTCATCTCGTTGATGACATTTTGTCTGGCCGGGCCAGGCAGCTCATGAAAGAGAAAAACGCTGATGACGGCGTCAAAGGTGGCATCGGCATAGGGCATGGCCTCGGCGTTGGCGCGGATAAGCTGGGGCAGCTCCCCCGGCAGCTCCTGCAACAGTCGGTTGGCCTTGCGCAGATAGGCGGGGGAAAGATCCAGACCGTACAAAGCCGCTTTGGGCAGGGATCCCCGCAGTAGGCGCAGCATCCGCCCCGTGCCACAAGCTACATCGAGGATGTGGGGGCTGACCAAGGTGGGATCCAACGCATCTTTGAGCAGGCGAATCACCCGACGGCGCATTGCATCCGCTGTGCCCCCAAACAGCAGCTCCACCTGCAGGTCATAAAGCTCAGCCGAGCTGTCGCTCAGATAGCCGTTGGTTTGGTAATGAAAATTTTGCAGGTAGTATTTCGGATAGCCCTCGGTGGAGATGTCTTGAGAAAACTCTTGGTAACGCTTGCTGTGAACCCGCCGAGTAATTTGCGGCAAATCCAACCACACCTGTGGGTAATAGCGAGCAAAGTCCAGCCAGGGGTTGTCGAACAGGAGCGCGTGAGGGTAGTACCCTGCCTCAGCATCTTGCCAGTCCGCTTGCAGGAGTTGTTCGTAACGGGCCCGCAACACCTGTAGCGTGTCAGCGCTCACCCGCACCTTGGCCCGCGGCGGCGGGGTTCTTCCGGAGGAGAAGCTTTGCAGATCCCTGAGCACCGAGAGCATCAGATCTGAAGCTTGGGTGGAGAGCGCTTTGTGGGCAAAGCCGAAGATGTTTTTGCCCCACTGAAAAGCGCGGTAGGCAGCTTCTCCGACTGGAGATGGGATCGGCAGCGACAGCTCAGGACTTAGTTG
The DNA here is from genome assembly GCF_054059455.1 of Thermostichus sp. MS-CIW-23. Lineage (NCBI taxonomy): Bacteria > Bacillati > Cyanobacteriota > Cyanophyceae > Thermostichales > Thermostichaceae > Thermostichus > Thermostichus sp. MS-CIW-23. The sequence continues at coordinate 58,408 of NZ_JBSSCC010000002.1, forward strand.
TAGGCTCATAACCCTGCAAGGTGCGAATGAAGAATGAAGGCTTAACGTTTGTTTACACTTAAATTATAGCAAGGCGGCCACGCCGGGCCGGCAGCCGCTGGGCGCGGGGAAAACCTGGCGGAATTGGATCCCTGAGCACACCCCATCTGGCCAAGCAGGGGAGTACTCTAGTGGTGTCCTCAAAAGGATGTCCCCGATTGCCCTATGAGCTGGAGGAAGGGGCTGATCAGGTCGATTTGATAATGGGAAGAGGGAGCGCCTCAGCATGACAACCAAGACGGTGTTGGTCATTGACGATAGCATCATGATTCGCAAGATGGTGGCCAGCATCTTGGCCGATCAGTTCCAAGTGGTGGAGGCCAAAGACGGGTTGACAGGGCTGGAAGCGGCCAAAAAACATCACCCCGACCTGATCCTGCTGGATTTTGTCATGCCCAAGATGGATGGCTACGACACCTTGCAGGCCATCCGCCGCGAAGACAGTCTGAAAAATACTCCTATCATCATGATGTCGGGGCTGAAGGAACAGGTGACTGCCCGCATTCCTGAGCCCTTTGTCGATTTTGATTTCATCGAGAAACCGTTTGAGGCAGATGCCCTTTTGGCTCTTATCCAAAAGGTCCTCCAGGTTGCCCCTGCCGCTGCACCGGAGCCGGGATCCGAAACCAACACCCAACTGATTCTGAACCGGCTCACCGCTATCGAGACGCTGCTGATTCAAGGTACGGAAAACTTGATCCAGCGGGAGGTGGTGGCGCGGCTTTCTGGGATCAACCAACGCCTGGCGCGTCAGGAATCCCGCAGCAGCAATCTGGAGGCCCAGATCAGCAAGCTCGCCGGCGAAGTGGAGCGACATGCCCAGGGTTTGGCCTTGATCGTCAAGGAGCTGCGACAGATCCGTAAACTTCTAGGAGGATCCTGATGTCTGAGAGGGTTTTTGAGCGAGCTTATCGACACCTAGATGCGGTGACGGCTCTATTTGTAGCCGTGCTGCTGATTTCCAACATCGCCTCGACCAAGATCGTTCTTCTGGGGCCCTTTACCTTTGACGGGGGCACCATTCTCTTCCCCCTCAGCTATATCTTTGGCGACATCCTCACGGAGGTCTATGGCTATGCCCGCTCGCGACGGGTGATCTGGCTGGGATTTCTCTCGGCGGCCCTCATGTCGGTAACGTTCATGATCGTGGGATCCCTGCCGGCCGCCCCCGACTGGCCCTATCAAGAAGCCTACGACCAGATTCTGGGCCTGACGCCCCGCCTTGTGCTGGCCAGCTTAATCGCCTATTGGGGAGGCAGCTTTGCCAACGCCTATGTACTGGCCCGCATGAAGGTGTGGACGCGGGGACGGTGGCTGTGGACACGCACCATCGGCTCTACCCTGGTGGGCCAAGCGGTGGATACTGGACTGTTTGTCACCTTGGCCTTCTGGGGGGTGTTCCCCGGCCTGGGCAGCTTAATACTCTCCAACTATGTGTTCAAGTGTGCCGTTGAGGCGGCGTTCACGCCCCTGACCTATGCCATTACCGGCTGGCTAAAGCAGCAAGAACAAGAAGACTACTTCGATGTGGCAACCGACTTTAACCCCTTCCGCCTCCAGCCTGTGTCTAGATGAATCCATCAGCCGCCTCAACGGATCTGGCCTTGGGAGGGATCCTATTTTGGTATAGTCAGAGCGTCATCCTATTTATCCTGCTGCCGTCCGGTGTTGCCGGGAGCTTTTATCCAAGACAAGACTTTTGTGAGGGATCCGCAAGATGATGCTTGTTTTCCAAATTGCTTTGTTGGTGTTGGTGCTTTACAGCTTGCTCTTGGTGGTGGCGGTGCCAGTGCTCTACAGCTCAGCCAGCGACTGGAGCCGGGCCAAAAATGTGATTTTGGTGGGATCCCTGCTCTGGGTGCTAATGGTGATCGGGGTGGGGGTGCTGAGTTTCCTCAAGTGAAGCCGTAGAAGGGCGAGGGCCAATCCACCGAAGGTCACCTTGTGGTCGCAATCAGCGTTGCGTGGGAGCTGCACCGTGGGTGTGGCGGCCCAAAGTTTTTGTCTGGGATCCTGGACGAACTACGCACTTCCGCACCTCGATAAGCCTTAAGCTCTCTCGGTAGAGGGGATCCCATCCCCTACAATGGACGGCGAGGCGTCGGCCTTGCTTGCCATCGGTCAGGCTGTCTACAGGCCGCGCTAGTGAGCTTTGAAGGTGCTGAGGTGTTTCAACCAGCGGAGGTTTGGGTGTTGAGAGCAGTGATGAGAGCAGGGAAATGTTCGCAGGAACTTGGCCTTGCTCGGCGAGGAATGAGGCTGGCCTTGGCGGGCCTGTTGATGGGGAGCCTGGGATCCCTGATGGTGCCCCATTCTGCAGAGGCGCAGTCGGGTTTGGTGATCACCGGCAGTGAAGGGGTACCTGTCCTCAGCTATCGGCTCGATTTTGGCGGGGTTCGCAGTCGTTTGGATCGCTATCGCCTGACCATTCCCCCCCAGAATGTGGCGGTGGCAGAAGTGCAGATCAACGGGGACAGGAATTTCGATGGCCGCATCGATCCGGAAAGTGTCCGCCTGGAGGTAGAAGGCCGGCCTGTAGAGCTGGATCAAGTGTACTGGAACGAGGAGTTTCGCTCTCTGGAGGTGGTGGCCCGTCAACCCATTGCTGCCGGCCAGGAGATCCGTCTGGTGCTCTCCAATGTGCGCAACCCCTCGTCTGCCGGCATCTATCGGGTGGAGGCGCGGGTACGGGGTACGGAACCCAACCCCCTCTTCCGGAATGTGGGCAACTGGCTGATTACCATTGAAGACCCAGAGCGGATTGGCTTCTGATCTATTGACCCGATGATCTGACCTACTGTTGATCTTTGCGGCGATCCTATAGGCACAGCCCTTTTGCGGGTCTGGGACAGCGACACCCAAGTTCCCGGCCAGTTGGGGTGGGATCCCTCTGCAAGTGTTTGTTAGCCGTGGTATGGGCTGCTGGAAAAAGCCGGAGTTCTGAGTTTTTCTAAGAATGGGGATTGTGCAAATCCGGCAAGTTTGGGTGGGGGAGTGTTTACCTTGTTGCTTGCTGACACTTGGTATCCCGATTGGTGGCAGGCTCTAATTTTGGGCATGGTGCAAGGGATCACCGAATTTCTGCCCATTAGCAGCACGGCCCATCTGCGGGTGTTTCCGGCTTTGGTGGGGTGGCCGGATGCGGGAGCTTCGTTTACGGCGGTGATCCAGTTGGGCAGTTTGGGGGCGGTGCTGATCTACTTTGCCTCTGACCTGCGCCAGTTGATCCTGGGCTCTTGGAAGGCTTGGCGAGAACGAGATTTTCAGCAGGAGCCTTGGCGGCTGTCGGTCGGGATCTTGGTGGGAACAGTGCCAATTGTGGTTGCCGGCTGGGCCATCAAGGCCATTTGGGGATCCCCGCCCCGCCAGTTGTGGGTGATCGCCACCGCAGCCATTGGCTTGGCTTTGTTGTTGGGCTGGGCAGAGCAAACGGGCAAACGCCAGCGAGACCTTCACAGCTTGGGCATTGGGGATGGGATCTGGGTGGGGCTGGCCCAAGCTTTGTCCCTGATCCCTGGGGTGTCGCGCTCCGGCTCGACGCTGACGGCAGGGCTGTTTCTCCATTTGCAACGCCCGGCTGCCGCCCGTTACTCCTTCTTGCTGGGGATCCCGGCATTATTTTTGGCGGGGGTTGTGGAGTTTATCTCCGAGTTCGAGGCAGAGGCCCTGCTGCCGCAGGGGTTGGGCACTCTTTCTGCTTTTGTCTTTTCCTATCTCTCTATCGATTGGCTGATTAAGTTTTTGCAGCGCAGCAGCACTTGGCTGTTCATCGTCTATCGGATTGGCTTTGGCCTGTTCATTTTCTTGGGGTTGGCCCTGGGGTTCCTGAAACCCTAGGCTGGGTTTTGCAGCTCCTTCCTTCACCCTTGCTCCCGCAGGCTCTGCAGCGTCTTGGGCAGGTGCTCCGCCAGGTGGGCCGGATCCACCCCTGTTAGACCGCGTTCCCGCGCCAGCTGGATAGCCGCTTGGGCATGCCACCACACCCCGGCACAGGCGCAGTTGGAGAGGATGGTACTGTGCATTGCTGAGGCAACGCTGCGGCCCCCTGCTGACGCCCGCAACCTGTCCAGAGTGGATCCCACCTCACGGCCCAGGGAGCAGGCCACCAGCCCCCCAATTAAGCCGGTCAAGACATCGCCGCTGCCACCGCGGGCCAAAGCCGGTGTGCTCTCTGGGTTCACCCAGCATTCCCCAGTGGGAGAGGCGATCACCGTCCGCGCCCCTTTCAAAACCACCACTGCTCCACTCTGGGCTGCCGCCCTTTGGGCTGCCTCGATGCGATCCCCAAGCGGGATCCCTGGAAAGAGCCGCCGAAATTCCCCCAGGTGGGGGGTGAGGATGGCCTGGATCCCGTTTTCTGGCAGGCGCTCTACCCCCATCTCCGCCAGAGCATTGAGGCCATCGGCATCGATAACCCAGGGGATCCCGGCCCAATCCCGCAGCAGGAGTTCCAGCAGCGGTAAGCGGGTTTCTCCCAAGCCCGGCCCCACGGCCACCGCCTGAAAGGGTTTCAAGGACTTCGTCCCGCTGTCGCGATCAGCCACCGGCGGCAGAGAAGGGATCCCTTCCCAGGCATGAACCAAAACCTCTGGCAAGGCGCTGTGGATCAGTCCTTTCAACTCCGCCGGCGCCGCCATCGTCACCATGCCCACCCCGCTGGCGCGGGATCCCAGCCCCGCCAACACCGCTGCTCCAGCATAGGCTGCCGAGCCTGCCACCAACAACAGGGATCCCTGGCGGTATTTGTGGGTATCCAAAGGGGGATCCGCAGGAAAGTGCTGCCAAGGCCGCAGCAACAACCGGGGAACCTCATCCTCTGGGCAGGCCCAAGCGGGGATCCCAAAATCAACGCGATGTAACCGTCCTACCCAAGGCAGAGCTGCTTCCTGCCACAGCCCCCGTTTCCAAAGGCCAAGGGTATAGGTATGGCTGGCGCGAATGCAGCAGCCCCAGACTTCCCCGGTTTGGTCGTTGAGGCCAGACGGCAAATCCAGGCTAAGGATGGGGATCCCACTGCCATTGGCCCACCCCACCGCCCCCGCCCAAGGCTCCCCCAAAGGCCGGTTCAGACCGATCCCAAACAGGGCATCGATGAGCAAATCGCAATCGGCCAGCTCTTCAAGACTCTCCACAAACTCTGCCCCCAGCGCCTTGAGATAGCGGGCGTGGTCTGCCGTCAGGGGTTTGAGATCCGGCTTGCCCAGCCACACCTTCACCGACTTTTGGGCCAGCCATAGCTCCCGCCCAACCACCAACCCATCGCCACCGTTGTGCCCTGTCCCACAGAGGATCCCAATGCGATGGGCTTGCGGAAAATCCTTCTGCAACTGAGCAACAACGGCCAGCCCCACCTTCTCCATCAGAGCGGCAACGGGCATGCCGGCAGAGAAGATCTGCTCCTCAATGCGCTGCATCTGTGCGGAACTGACCAGGCTGATGGCCGGATCGAACTGGCAACGAGAACCCATATCGCTACGCAACGCTGTTGCAACCGGCGGCATTGCTGAGGGGAGATGGCTCATGGCTAAGTTGCGCTAATCGAGCTTAGCTCTATCACATTCCCATCCGGATCCCGGACGAACACTGCCGCTCGCCCGGAAGCGCTCGGTTGCACCTCATACCCTTCCTGCCGCAGGCGAGCCTTCACCGCTTCCAAGTCATCTACCCCCAGCGCCACATGGGGATTACGCCCCCACTTTGAGGATCCCGTTCCGCTTCGCTGCCGTGGATCCATCGGCTCCTCGGCCACGATTAAATGAATTTGGGAGGAACCCACTTGATACCAAGCGCCGGGAAAGTCAAACGGCAACCGTTCCACCTTGGGGATCCCAAGCACTGTCCCGTAAAAATGTTCGGCTCTGGCCAGATCGCTCACCCAAAGGGCGGTGTGCAGGTGATGATAGGTTGGCTTTTGGGGGGCAGTCATTGTCTTGTTGGGAAATCTTGACCGTGGGGCTTTGCAAGGCCGACGCGAACATCAATATTTTCTCCGAACGGCAAGCCAAACCCGTAAGCTAAGGTGGAGCTAGCGCACCCGCGACAACCGTATCTTTGTTTTCGCACAGGGGTTGGCCCATGGGATCCCGCACCAAGTTTTTTGGCACGGTCTTGGCCATGCTGGCCGTGAACAGCATCTACATGCAGTTGCAGCAGCTTTCCCTGAGGCTGGAGGAAAGGGATCCCGCTCCCTCTGAGCAGTCTTCTCCAGAGCCTCAAAGCAGCAAGGGCTCCGTCCTGCTTCCGCGAGCGGAACGGCTGGATCCCTGGCACCGTGTTGCCCAAGTCTTGCAGGGTCTGTGGCCCGGCGATGCGAGCTTGAAAGGACTCCGTTCCGCCAACGCGAACGGGATCCTGTCGCGAGAGTCCACGTCCCCCCTGGAGCCTTGAGTGCCAAGCTGAGAGGGGATATAACGCTTTGCAAAGGGGATCAAACCCCGTACCATAGAGGAGCAGGTTTCTCCGTTTCTCTGTTTTCAATCCCCAGGACTCACCATGGTGCAGCCGTCAGCGACCTCTGGGCAAAAGCCGATTGTGATCGCCCCTTCCATCCTTTCAGCCGATTTCAGCCGCTTGGGGGAGGAAGTACGGGCAGTGGATGAGGCGGGGGCCGACTGGATCCATGTGGATGTGATGGATGGCCGCTTTGTGCCCAACATCACCATCGGCCCGTTGGTGGTGGAAGCCCTGCGCCCGGTGACGGCCAAGCCCCTGGACGTCCACCTGATGATTGTAGAGCCGGAGAACTATGTGGCGGATTTTGCCAAAGCAGGGGCCGATATCATTTCCGTGCACGCAGAGTCCAGCTCCACCATCCACCTGCATCGCACCCTCAGCCAAATCAAGGATCTGGGCAAGCAAGCGGGCGTGGTGCTCAATCCGGCCAGCCCCCTGGAGCTGATCCAATACGTGCTGGAGCTGGTGGATCTGGTGCTGATCATGAGCGTCAACCCCGGCTTTGGCGGCCAGAGCTTTATTCCAGCAGTGGTGCCCAAAATTCGCCAGTTGCGGGCCATGTGTGATGAGCGCGGCCTGGATCCCTGGATCGAGGTGGATGGTGGCTTGAAGGGAAGCAACGCTTGGCAGGTGATCGAGGCAGGAGCCAACGCCATTGTGGCCGGCTCGGCAGTGTTCAAAGCCAAAGACTATGCCGAAGCCATTCGCAGCATTCGCAACAGCCGCCGTCCCGAGCTGGTGACAGTTTGATTTGAAGGAAATTGCTCCCTTCTAAAATCCAGCTTGGCCCTGGCGCTTTGCGCCGCTGACTTAATCTGGCCCCCCACTCCCGGCTCTTCGTCCACAGAGGGGGAATGGTTTTAGCCTCACAACCTTATTGCTACGCAACACTGTTGCAACTAGCGCATAGCCGCAGTCTCTTTCTGGGCAGCGTGAGGCCCCGTCCCGCTGTTGGCAGCAGTCGTGCCCAAGCAATGGGGAGGCCCATCGACGGAGGGTGGGATGATCGGCTGCGGCGAAGTGGGGCTGAGAAAAGTCTGACAAAAAGGCACGCGATTGCGCTGAATATCGGCAAGGTAGGGAGGAGGAATGGTGCCCAAATAGGCGCCCAGCACCTGCTGCTCGGGATCCTCTGGCAACACTTGGTAATACAACATCAGGCGATTATCGGGAAACCAGGCGCGGATAAGCCTTTGCAGGGCCTTCAAGTTGAAGCCCGGCTCTTCAGGGTTGCGAATCAGGTGCATTCCCGCCAGGCGCCCGCCGACAAAATAGGCTTGCACATAAAACCCACGGGCATAGATGGGGGGCTCCAAGGAGTTCTGAGATGAAGGGGAATCGGGCAGGTAAAGGGCTTCACCCCCAGGACGCAGTTGCCAGCGGCTCCAGCGGGGATCCTCCCGGTCGCTGGAAATGGTCTCCCAATTGTTGGCGCGGGCGTAGCTCAAGAAGCGCTCTTCGACCATGCCCAGATAGAGCATTTCCATTTGCAAGGGCAGCCGGGCTCGGGTTTGCAACAGGGGCAGAGTGCGCACTTCTCCCTGCTTGAGCACCAAGGTCTCCCCCCGCGCCGAGCAAGGGACACCTATGAGCATAGCCATCAGCAACCCTGTTCCAATTGCCCGTCCAATCTGGCTGAGGCCGCGCCTTGCGAACAGCTCTAGCCGGAGAGGTAAAAACTGCGCCACTGGCTGCGGCTGTGGCCCATTGCCCCTCAAAACCGTCGAAGCAGGAATGTAGGATGAGATCAGCACAGCAAAAAAGCAGGGTAGTAAGTAACCGATCCTAACCCAAAGAGACAAGGTTCTTCGAGAATCTTAATCTGGTCTCTGAGGAAAGTTGCTTGCCAGTCTGCCCTGCCGATGGTTTGGGTAGCGAATGCGCATTACCCTCGAGAATGGCATTCCCGCTGCAGCAGCTTCCGACCGGACAGAATGGCCGGGATTGATCGTCATTGCCGGCCCCACGGCCACCGGGAAATCTCGACAGGCACTGCTTTTGGCCCAACGGCTGGGATCCCCGTTGTTGAATGCGGACTCTCGCCAGGTCTACCGCGAGTTCGACATCGGCACAGCCAAGCCTACCCCCGCCGAGCAGGCCCTTTGGCCCCACGAGCTGATTGACTTTGTGGATCCCCGCCACACCTACACGGTGGCCGAGTTTCAGCAGGCGGCCCAAGCCCGCATCGCCGAGGCCCATCGGCAGGGACAGACTCCCATCTTGGTGGGGGGCACCGGTCTCTACATCCAATCGGTGACTGCTGGCCTAGGGATCCCTGCTGTACCCCCGCAGCCCCAACTGAGAAGACAACTGGAAACTTGGCCCCCTGAGATCCGCTACGCCTGGCTGCAGCAGTTGGATCCCGTTGCCGCCCAGCACATTCATCCCCATGACGCGGTGCGCACGCTGCGTGCTTTGGAGATCGTTTACACCACCGGGAAGCCGGCTTCCAGCCTACGGCAGGCCCATCCCCCCCATTACCCCATCTTGATCTTGGGTCTGAGCTGCCCAATGCCCCGTTTGGAACAACGCATTGCCCGGCGCACGGCGGAGATGATGGAGCGGGGGTGGATCGAGGAGGTGAAAACCCTGCGGGAGCGCTACGGGCCAGACTTACCCCTCTTGCAGACCTTGGGCTATGCGGAGATCGGCGCTTACCTGGAGGGGCGGATCCCGGAAGCCGAGCTGCAGCCCCTGATTGTGCGGCGCACCCGCCAATTTGCCAAGCGGCAGATGACCTGGTTCCGGGCCCTGCCAGGGATCCAGTGGCTGGACTGCGAAGCTGAGGATTTGCCGGAGCAGATCTGGAAGCAGGTCAAGGCTTGGATGGCAGCTCCGACCACTGTTGAAACCAGTCCCGCCGCCGCTGAGCATCGGCTTTTCGATCCGTAAGGATCTCCAACACCCGCACCCCTTGGGCAGGCAAGGGATCCAAAGCTTGGGCCAGCTCCTGCCAGCTTTCCACCCGCCGGTGGGGAATGCCGTGGGCTTGGCAGAGGAGGGCAAGATCCACCGACTGGGGAGTAGCAAAGTAGGGCTCAAAGGGCGGATCTGGCCCTTGACGGCCCACTTCAGCAATGGGCAGCAGCTCGAAAATCCCACCCCCCTGGTTGTTGATGAGGAGAATGGTCAGGGATCCCTGCAGGTGAGGGCCAAGCCGCAGGCCGCCGCAGTCGTGCAAAAAGGCCAGATCCCCGGTTAGCAACACCGTCGGGCGCTGCCGGTGGGCCACCCCGAAGGCGGTAGAGAGAAGGCCATCGATGCCGTTGGTGCCGCGGTTGAAGTAGGGCCGGATGCGGCGGTCGTTGGGGGGCCAAAACCACTCCACATCCCGCACCGGCGTGCTGTTGGCAATGAATAGCGGCGTCTCTGGCGGCAGGTGGCGGGCCAGCCACCAGGCTATCCTACCCTCAAACCACTCCGGCAGGTCAGCCATAGCCTGGTCTAAGGCGGTCCGGATTTGCGCTTCGGCTGTCAGCCAGCCCTGCAGAAAAGTTGTTTGCTTGGCCGGTGCTTCTGGGATCCCGGCGACCCACTCCTCTACGGCGAAAGGCAAGTGGGTGGTGGGGTTGTGCAGGGGATCCCCATTCTCAGGACGGGGATCCAACCGCCAAACGCGGGGAGCAACCTTGGCCAGGGTTTGCCGCAGCGCTTTGCTGGTGGGCAGGGATCCCAGTTGGATGACTTGCTCCGGCCAAAGCTGGGGCCGATCCCGCTGCAGGATGAGGTCGTAGGTGGTGATGAGATAGGGGTTGAGGGAAGCGTAGTTCCGCAGGGGAGAAAGCCCCTCCGCCAGCACCGGCCAGCCCAAAGCCGTCGCCAAACGGGCCACTGCCTCCACATAGCGCTGGGGATCCAGCGGTTGAGCCGGCCCCGCCAAGATCACCCCCCGCTCACAGCTGCGCCACTCCTGCCAAAAAGAAACCGTCTCCGTCTGAAAAGGGCTCCGCACCGCCTGCAAGGAAGAGCCGGTGCATGGAGGAGCAACCCCACGAAAAAAGGTCTTCTCGAACTCCGGATCTTCCTGTAGATGGAGCAGCGGCGCAGTGCTGCCATCGGCAATGGGAGCCAAGGGATCCCGGAAGGGCACATTCAAATGCACAGGGCCGGGGAAGGGGTAAAGGGTGCGCTCCCAGGCGTGAACCAGGGTCTGGCGCAAGTAGGCCAGGGCTTCTGGATCCGCGCTGGGCAGGGCCAACTCCGCCTGCCAGTTGGGGTAATGGCCGTAGAGCTTCACCTGGTCAATCGCTTGGCCGGCGCGGCAGTGGCGCAGCTCCGGGGGCCGATCCGCCGTCAAAACCAAAAGCGGCCAGCCACTTTCTGCCGCCTCGATGAGAGCTGGGAAAAAGTGAGCGCCAGCGCTGCCGGAAGTACACACCAGGGGAATGGGCCGCCGGGTTTGCTGGGCCAATCCCAGCGCAAAAAAGGCTGCCGACCGCTCATCCAGCACCGGGATCGCCTCGATGTCGGGGTGCTGGGCCAGGGCGTAGGTCAGGGGGGCTGAGCGGGATCCCGGAGACACCACCGCTAAACGGCAACCCAGCCGACTCAAGGTTTCGGCCAATAGGGATCCCCAGAGGGTGTTGAGGTTGCGCCAGTCCAGCCGCCTTGGCAGGACAAAGTTTTCACCGGTCACATTTCAGCAGTCAGAGTGGAGACAAGGTGTTGAGATCGAATCGGGATCCCGGCGGCAAAAAGTGAATGCGGGCATTGTGCAGCCGAAAATACTCATCCGCTGCCGCCTCCTGAACAGTCGAGTACAGTTGTGTCCCGTCCACAATTGTCACTGTGCCCAAGCCGATCACCTCCATCACATCGTTGGCCTGGATCACCACCGCCGTATTCTCATCAATGCCGATACCCAAACATTGGGGATAGTGGGCCACCGCCGTAACCAGCCGCACCAGGCGATTGCGCTGATGGAAATGTTGATCGATGATGACGCGAGGCAAAAGGCCCAAGCCCGTCTTCACCGTTACAATTGCCGGCGTGGGCGGTTCTCCGCTGTAGCCGCGGGAGATCATCTGCTGCCCCAACGCAGAAGCTCCGGCGCTGGTTCCGGCAATTACCGTCTGCCCCCGCTGCCACTGCTGTCGAATGGCCTCCATCAGCTCGCTGTGGGCCAGCACCTCCGCCAGCCGCTCCTGATCCCCACCCGTAAAGTAGATGCCGGTGGAGAAGCGGATTTTCTCAACGTTATCGGGATCCCTCGCCTCCATCGGGCTGCGGATATCCAGAACTTGGAGGCTGGCTGCCCCCATCTGCTGAAAAATGTTGGCGTAGATCTCCCCCAGCACCGCCGGGATCCCAGAAGCCGCGGGCACGATGGTGATGTGGGCAGACTTTCCCCCCGCTCGGCGGAAGAATTCCCAAAGGATGTGGCGCTCATTTTCCTTATCCTCTGCTCCCCCGACGGCGATGATGTCGGAACGGGCGGTGATGGGATCCTTCACAGTAGGGCGGCTTAGGGGTTGGGCGTCGTTTGTCGGCGTGGAAGGAACTCCGTTCCACTCCAGCTCACGGTGGGCGGCAGAAACATCAGGCAAATGGGGCATGGAGCGCGAGGAAGATTAAAATGAGCACATTTCACTTTCACTATGCTACGGCTTGGGATTCGGTTTGGCGCAGCTCAATTCCAGATTTCACGGAAGAGTCAGGGGTTGGTTAGGGGTCTCGAAAGGGGGAATAATGTTCATAAGAACACCCCTCGTCTCGTCCTTCGGTTCACCCAGCAGGAGCATCCATGGCCAGAAAACCTGACGGATATCTTGTCCACATCATGCTGGAAGGTGGACAAACCATGCAGGTACGGGTCAAAGAAGCCAGAGAATACACGGAGTTGATCAACAACCTCATGGTGGGCGGCGAAGAGTTCATCACCTTGCCCAAGCAAATGGACAATGAGTACATGATCGTGCGTCCTCAACGGGTGTCCGGCGTGTCGGTGGAGGCGATCTACGCTTCCAGCGTTGGCATCGACCTATAGAGCCTATAGAGCAGACCAAGGTCAGGGATCCCTTGAGTATCGCCGGGCTGACAACGCAAAGCCCCCACCACTAGGGGCAGGGGCTGCCAGAGGACTAGACCCCGCAGGATTTAGAACCTCAGTACCGACAGGTTAGCTTTGCGGGGGCAGGATCACCTTGTCGATGACGTGGATCACGCCGTTGGAAGCTTCAATGTCGGCTGTTACCACATTGGCATCGTTGACCTTGACACCATCAGCCAAAGAGATTTCCACAGGGGATCCCTCGACCGTAACCACTTCCCCAGCTTCCAAAGAGGTAGAGAGAACTTTGCCGGGCACTGCATGGTAAGTGAGAAATCGAAAAAAGTCCCCGAAAAAGATGTTTCTACTGCCCCAAGATGCTTTCTTACAAAGGCTGCGGGGGTATCTTCCACTAAGGTTAGATTTGCAACAATCATCGCAGGGTGGTGGTGAGCAATCCAAAACAGGCTGAAAAAGGATCCCTTGAGGCTGAGGGATCAGTTACGTTTGTCTGCATCTATAGTCATTCTGATTCAAACTAAAACGCTGCACCCACACCTGAAGCGTTGAATGCGCGGGGCTGGAAGACTTTTCTTGGTAGCTCAGGCGTCTCACTCTAACCTGAAACGACTGTACTGTTTTGTTTGCTCGAGCTGTCTATCCAGCGGCAGCACAAAAAATAACACCCTCACGGTGCCGAGCAAAGGGATAAATGAGTTAACGAGCTCGTAATAATCCTGGCAGTTGTGCTTACTCTTCTTCCGGCTCGAAGTCTTCGTCGTAGTCGTCCCCGATCAAATCGTCGATATCGTCGATGTCTTCTTCCAAAATCATCTCAGGGACCTCAATGGGCTGCTCGATCAACCGGCCCTCTTTGCGCAACCAGTCAAGAATGGAGAGGCTGCTAGGAGAGGGCACCACCGTTGGCGGTTGATCGCGGGGTTCTTCGCGCAGAGAGGGATTGTGGTAGTACATGCCGTACAGAAGGCAGCTATCGACGAGGAATGAGCCCGGCTTGGGCTAAGCCCCTCTCAACAGAGGGACGCGGGCTTTTCATCAGCCGTTTCTTAGCTTAGCCTACGCCTGCCACTCCTGCAAAAAGCGGTGCAGCACCCGCTCCAGTTCAACAGCCCGCGCTGCCTTGAACAGCAGCCGATCCCCGGCTTGCACGTGATGGAGCAAGATTTCCAGCAGTTCGGATACCTCCTCGCAGCGTTCTGTCTGGGCTGCCGGTTTTTGGTCGAGCAGCGGTTGCATTTCTCCTTCGGGATCCAAGAGCAAGATCCGATCCAGCCCCAGAGGGGCAGCCGCCCGACCCACCTCTGCATAGAGCTGAGGCGCATGCTCTCCCAACTCCCGCATCGGGCCGAGAATGGCCCAGCGCCGTTTTCCCGGGGTTTGGGCCAGCAGGTGTAGAGCCGCGATCATCGCTTCCGGCGAGGCGTTGTAGGTTTCGTCCCAGATTTCCACATCTCCTGCCAGCTTGAGATAGCGGTTGCGCCCCTCCAGAGGGGTAGGCAAAGCAATGGGTTCTCGGAGCCGCTCCCAATCCAGCCCCAAGCTGCACAGAGCAGCCAGCACTCCCATCCAGTTGAGGGCATGGTGCCTTCCCGGCAAGGGCACCGGCAGCGTTAGGCCCTCCACAGTTACCGTTTGGGCTTGGGGATCCCATTCTCCCCGTAAGTCCCCCCGATCCAGACCATAGGTAAGGGTTTGTCCCGACCACAGGCTGGCGGCGGTAGACAACAGCAAGGGATCTTCTCCATTCAGCAGAGCCACCCCCTGCCCTAGCTCCTGCAGCAGCTCGCACTTGGCAGCAGCAATGGCCGCGCGGGATCCCAGCCTGCCGATGTGGGCGGTGCCAATATGGGTGATCAAGGCGTGGGTGGGCTGAGCCATCTGAGCCAGGCGGCGAATTTCTCCGGGGCCTCGCATGGCCATTTCCAGAACCACAAACTGATGCTCCGGTCGCATCTGGAGCAGGGTTTGAGCAACCCCGATGTCGTTGTTGTGGTTGGCCTCACTTTTGAGAACTGTGCCGTAGCGGGATAGGGCAGCCGCCAGCATTTCCTTGGTGGTGGTTTTGCCTGCTGAGCCCGTGATGGCTACTACGGAGGGGGGAAACTGCTCCCGCCAGCCTCTGGCAATGCGCTGGTAGGCAGCTAGGGTATCTGAGACTTGAAAATGGGGCCCAGCCACCGGACGCTGGCTGATGACGGCAACGGCCCCCCTTGCCAAAGCTTGTGGAATAAAGTTGTGTCCATCAAACCGTTCCCCCCGCAGCGCCACAAAGACTGACCCCGGCTGCAATTGGCGGCTGTCGGTGCAAATGGCTTGGACGGGAAGACCCAACAAATGGGGATCCCCCTGCAGGGGAGTTTGCAGCAGGTCAGCCACAGTTCGTAAGGTCAGCATCGGGCAGAAACTCCAATTCGCCTACAGTCTCTTCGTCTATGGTCATTTCAGACCCGATTGAGACATTTCCCAAGCGCTCCCCCTCACCCCCAGCCCCTCTCCCAGGGGGAGAGGGGAGTTGGGGATAGCTGTACAGCTTTTTTCAGCGTTGTTTACCACAGCCAGTGTCAATCAATCTCTTGCGTGGGAAGGCTCCCGCTTGGCTACGGAACTCCCATGAAGTCGGAAAAAGCTGTAAACCCAGTTCCTGGGCAACGCCAATACACGACTGGGTATAGGAAGTTGTCAGCTGGGTTGCAGCGTTTCGATCCCAGTCGGGAGGGCGATGATTGCCTCTTTGGCCATGCCGATGAACAGGCCATGTTCCACAACCCCCACCGTCCCTTTGAGTTGATCGGCGATCTTGGCAGGATCCACCATGGGGCCGAATTGGCAGTCGAGGATGTAGTGCTGCTCGTCCGTCAAGTAGGGATCCCCGTTGGCATTCCGCCGTAAGGTGGCTGTGCACCCCAGAGCCTCTACCCGCGCCAAGGTGGTTTTCCAGCCAAAGCGCACCACCTCTACCGGCACCGGGAAGCGAATGCCCAACTGCGGGACTTTTTTAGAGGCATCGGCGATGATGATCAGCTCGGCAGCGCTGGCCTCCACCAATTTTTCCCGCAACAGGGCCCCTCCTGCCCCTTTGATCAGGTTCAGGGATCCCACTTCAATCTCGTCGGCCCCATCGATGGCCAGATCCAAGCGGGGCTGCTCCTCCAGGGTGGCCAGCGGGATCCCCAGGGAGCGGGCCTGTTCAGCCGTGCGCTCGGAGGTGGGCACACCGAGGATCTGCAGACCCTCGCTTTGCATCCGCTCTGCTAGGGCGCTGACAGCAAAGGCGGCTGTGGATCCCGTGCCCAGCCCCACCACCATTCCCGACTGCACCTTTTGAACTGCAGCTCGGGCTGCCGCCTGTTTCAGCTCATCTAAAGACTCGGTCCCGCTGCCGCCAAGGGTAGTCATTCCCAGCTCCTCTCCCGTGGATGAAGATCCTACCAAAGTGCTTTGCACCGCTACCGCCCGCTCCAGCTAAAACCCTCCGGCGCTGCCACCACCCGACCGAAGAGATCATAGGGCTCGGCGTGGGTGATCTGCACCGGCACCAGGGATCCCAGGGATCCCTGCCCCTGCACATACACCACCCCGTCCACCTCGGGGGCAAAGCGAGGGGAGCGGCCAATCCACTCGCCGGTTCTGGGGTTTTCCTGCTCCAAAAGTACAGGTACCACTCGGCCCACCTGCTCGCGGTTGCGGCGGAAGGCAATGCCTTGCTGCAGTTGCATTAGACGGGCGCGGCGCTCTTGTTTGACAGCCTCTGGAACCTGATGGGGGAGGTGGTAGGCAGGGGTGCCCTCTTCGGGAGAAAAGGTAAACACCCCCACATGGTCAAACTGATGGCGCTGGACAAAGTCTAGTAGATGCTGGAAGTGCTCCTCCGTCTCCCCAGGAAAGCCGACGATAAAGCTGGTGCGCAGCACGGCATTGGGCAACGCCTGGCGCAGCCGCTCGATCACCCGGTCGTTGACCTGCCCTTGCCAGGGGCGATTCATGGCCTTGAGGATCTGCGGATGGCTGTGCTGTAGGGGCAAATCCAGGTAAGGCAAGAAATTGGGAGTTTCTTGGATGGCCTCCACCACTGCAGGCGTGATGCCGGTGGGGTAGGCGTAGAGCATGCGGATCCAGGGGATGGGGATCTTGCCCAGGGCGCGAATGAGATCTGCCAGCCGCGGCTCCCCGTAGAGATCGATCCCGTAGTGGGTGGTGATCTGGGAAATTAAAATCAGCTCCTGCACCCCCTCTTCGGCCAGTTGTTCTGCTTCCCGTAGGATCGACTCGATGGAGCGGGAGCGTTGGTCGCCCCGCAAGTGGGGGATGATGCAGAAAGAGCAGCGGTAGTTACAGCCCTCGGCTACCCGTAGGTAGGCCACAGGCGCATGGGTGGTGCGATAGCGAGGTACGGTCTCGTCGGCAATGTAATCCAAGCTGGAAGTAACGGCATTGACCCGCTCTCCCCGCTCCACCCGCTCGATCACCTGGACGATCTGGTGGTAGTCGCCGGTACCTACCAAGGCCACCGCCTCCGGGATCTCCTGCAGCAGCTCCTCTTGGAAGTGTTGCGCCAGGCAGCCGGCAATAACGATTTTCTTGCCCTGTACTGCCAACTCCATCAGGGTGCTGACCGACTCCCGCCGCGCTGCTTCAATGAAGCTACAGGTATTGACGATCACATAGTCAGCACTCTCTTCGTCCCCATCCACCCGGTAGCCTGCTTGAGCCAGCAAGCCCAGCATGTGCTCGGTGTCCACCCGGTTTTTCTCGCAGCCCAGGTGTAAAACGGCAACCGACGCCTTTGTACGCTGCACCGCTGTTCGCGTAAGCGGGACGGAGTCCTTAACGGATGGGAAACTGGAGACGGTCGCTTCTAACCCATTCATGGACTGAGCATCAAAAAGGGGGCAGCTTGCCAGAGGCTTATCTATTCTAGTTGAGGGCCGCATCAGCGTTGCGGAGCAATAGAGCCGTAGCCACGGCCAACGCGGTGGCCGCCCAACTGTAGGGATCCCCGCCAGCCGCCGTCGGAAACAGAGGCGCTTGTCCATAGCCCCGCAGGCGCAAAGCCTGATAAACCCTCTGCGAGCGCTCGTAGCTGCGAACCAACAGGGTGCCCACCGAAGCGGCCAGAAAGGGCAGATCTTGTCTTAGAGACGGCCCAGGACGCCACAGGGATCCCCGCGGTCGCCAACCCCTCAACCGGGCTGCCCGTTGCATCTGCTGCCACTGAGCGGCCACCTCCTGCAAATAGCGCTGGGTGAGCCAGGCCAGTTCCAGCAGGAGGTCTGGGATCCCCAGGGCCCGCAACGCTGCCAACAGTTCCGATGTGGGGGTGGTCTCCAGCAGCAGCATCGTGAGGGCAAATAGGGCCAGCCCTCTCCCCCCAATGCGAAGCGCCATCTGCAGCCCCTCCCAACGCAGAGCCAGGGATCCCCAGCGCCACAGGATGGTTTCCCCCGCCCAGAAGGGTAGGATCCCCATCAACCCTGCCACCAACAGCCCTGGGGCTGCCAGCCGCCTCAGCCCGAGGCTCCAAGGCAATCCCGACAGGCTCCACAGTCCAGCCACCAGCGCCCAGATGAGCGGCAAGAGGGCCAGGCACCTCACCGAGGCGAAAGCCGCCATCAGCGCCATCAGGCCCAGCACCTTGGGCAGAGGTTGCCACCGGTGCAGCCAGGAAAGGGGTTTGGAGGGGTGAGGATGGGATTGTTGACCGCGCCAGCAGCAAGGGATCCCTGAGCCGGCTTCATCTCTTGCCATACTCTCCCAGCAGCGCCGGTTGTACCCGCTGCAAAAACAGCACCACCCAACTGGTGAACAACCCCTCCACCACCATCAGGGGGATGTGGGCCACCACCAAGCTCCCAAGAGCCAGGCGACCGGCTTCTGTGGAGAGGATCCCGCTGCCAGCGTCAACCACAGCAGCCATGACCACCCCGTAAAACAACAGCACTGCTAGACCCACCCCAACCGCTCCCGCCAAGAAGGCAGACACTCCGGCCCCCATCACCCGACGGCCTGCCCGAAAAATCCCACCGGCCAGGAGCGCCGGGATCCCCATAATGGCGGCGTTGATGCCCAATGTGGTCAGGCCCCCATGGCCAAAGGCCACCGCCTGAAAAAACAAGCCCACTACAATCGCCGGATAGGCCAAAGCCCCCAACATCAGACCCATCAACCCGTTCAGCACCAGATGCAGGCTGGCCGGGGGAAAGGGCAGGTGAATCGAAGAGGCCACAAAAAAGACAGCCGTGAGCAAAGCCGCTTTGGGCAACTGGTCGCGACAGCGTTGCGTAGCAATATGGCGGGGATCCCGTTCCCACCAAGGACATTGCTCGGCAACGCCGGCGCGACGGAGAAGCCGCAAGCTGTAGCCGGTGATGAGAGCAGTGATGCCATAACCCCCTAGCCAAAGCGGTGCTGGCAAAATGCCATCGCTGATGTGCATGGTCAGTCCTACTCCAGAGCAGAGGAGCCAGCCTGGGAGCCTGAGATTCCTGACCCTGGAGATCCCGAAACCGGTGGGCTCTCCACCGCTGCGTAACCAGATTGACGGGGCCTGGAGAAGAACAGAGCTGTGCCCAGACAGCCCCAAATGACACAGGCGGCCATAACCCCCCGCTGCAAAGGCCCAAAGGGTGGGGAAGCGCTGGGGATCCCTTCTGTCTGAGGGAACTCCTCGCCCACCGGCACGTTGACCAACACCCCATGCCCCGCCTGGCGAATCCGCACCTGCCAGAGGCCCGTCAGGTTGGGATCCGGCTGCAGCAAAAATCGTCCCTGTACATCCGTCTGTCCCTCTTGCCAAGGGGTAGTGGGATCCGTTGGCGCAAATACCGTCACCCGGGCGGATCCCATCGGTTCCCCAGAATCGTAGCGGGCCTCGATCTCAAAAGCGGGAACAGCCCGAAGAGAGGCTTCCACCCCATGGGCCCAAGCCGGAGCAGGCTCAAGCAAGCCAAGAAGCAGTAGCAAGCAAGAACGAGAAAGGATCCAGGGTTTTGGTCTGTCCATGGGCGGCGAAGATGGGGTCAGCAACTGCTTGATCTCCAGGAGATCAGAGGCAAGAACTCTGCCCTCCTAGCACTGAAAGCAGATCCCCCGACGCACTTCACCATTGCTCCGCGCTGCCAGCACGGTCGCGTAAACAAGCTGCAGCCCCAGCATAGCTTGGCATCGGTACTGTTCTACCGAAACACAGCCTTCCCGGTCGTCACAATCCCCCACCAGGGCATCTGTAGGGCTATGCCTATGGCAAGGGCTACTCCTGCGCCAGATTCCCCGCCCGCACCCAACCTTCCTGCCCATTCTGACGGCGGATGCGCTGCCAACGACCATCTTCGCTGAGGCCCAGCACCGTCACCACCTCGTTCATGGGCACACCGCCAATGTAGGTTCCCTCCCGCTCTGGAGTGGCCCGCAGCGCCAGGCCAATGGGCTCGATCACCCGTCCCCGCTCACCTGGGGAAACCACTGCTGCCGTGGGGGGTCGAGTCGGCAAAGGAGTTAATTCAGGGTTGGGTTCAACTGTGGGAGCTGGAGAAGTTGAGGCTGAAACACCATCCACAGGGCCCAAATTGCCAGCCCGCACCCAGCCCTCTTGTCCGTTCAACTCCCGCCGCACCCGTTGCCAACGACCATCGGCGCTGTACTCCAACACCGTCACCGTTTCCCCCACTACAATTCCCCCTTGGTAGGCTCCATCGGCAGAAGGTTGGCTGCGGATGGCCAGGCCAATGGGCTCGATCACCCGCCCGCGGCTGCCGGGGGGAAATCCCTCAGGGTCAACAGTGCCTGCAGCAGGGCCAGAGGGGGGAGAGGGAAAACTGGCTGGGCGGGGCAAGGGATCCAAGCGCACCGCCTGCGGAAATTGAGGCGGGGCAGGGGGGGCCAACATGGGGGCGATGAGCTGCCACAACTGCCAAGCCAAGGCGGCCAGAGCCCCAACCGAGACACTCACCACCACCAAGGTGCCCAAGGGAAAACCGCCAGAAGCAGGAGAAGAACGGCCTCGCATCGGGTAGTTAGCCATCCGAAATACCTTCCCGCAATGCTGCAGGCAAGAATCCACAGAGAAGATGGGATCCCCGTCAAAACCGGGGATTTACGAAAGCCAGAGCACGACTGCTGCGCAACGCTGACGTGATTGCATCCCAATGTATCGTGTTCCGCAGCGCTCTTGCTAGGCCTGTGCAGAGGAATCGCAACGCTGACGGGGCGACGCGACCCCAGAGGGCAAGGGCGTCGGAGATTAGCTTCTACTTATTGGTGTTGGTGAACTTATTCTGCCAGTCGGTCGTCAAAATCTCTCGGCCAAATACCCATCCTGCCAGAAGGAGGGGCAATGCCAAGCCCAGAAAGCCAAAAAGACTGACCACCTGAGCCACTTGCCGCTGGGCTTGTTTTCTCCTGGGATCCGGGATGTTGTTGGCAGCCAGCACCACTTTAGAACAAAAAGCCACCACCACCGCCCCCACCGGCCCCAAAACCAAAGAGGGCCACAGCCAAGCCGCCACTTGCGAGAATGCGTAGGCTCCGGTGAATGGGATAATCACGAAACAAGCCAGCTCCAGGATCCCCCACGTGAAGAGGGCCAACCAGACATCTTTGCGGAAGACTTCATCGGGATTGGTGTACATAAGCCTCCGGGATAAACCGCCACCTGCCACACTAAAGCGAGACTTTGAGACAGGAACAGCAGCGTCACAGCTTCCAGATTAACTCCAGGTGCTAAGGATCTTGCTTGACGGATCCTCCTTACGCTACTTTTCCCCTTGGGCAACTCAGTAAGATAATGCCCAAGATTCTTGGATAAGCCTCCGTTAATTTGGAGAGAAGGGCAGCCTTGACAAGGATGAACTCCCCCTGTGACCCCATACGTAAAGACTTGAAATAAGATTTAGGTGTTCAATAACTCATGAATCACCTGCGTTTGTTGCCCTTTCCAGCCGAGGTTGGGGTCAAGCTTGCCCTGTTGAGAGGGCTCTTTATTCACCCGCGAGCCGAGGGCCCATCGCCTCTGCACGATTGTTGCCCATGAGCTGCCGAAGGGATCCCCGCACCCCAACGCCCTGCAACCTTGTCTCCTGCTGACTTCGAGAGTGCCAAGCTGCCATGTCACGCATCCTCATCATCGATGATGATCCCAGCATTTGTGCTCTACTGCAGCGGTACTTGCAGCGGCAGGGGTATTCGGTTGAGGTGGCGATGACGGGGGCCGAGGGCTTACAGCAGTTGCGCGCTTTTCAGCCGGCCTTGGTAATTTTGGATCTGAACTTGCCGGATGTGAGCGGCTACGATCTCTGCCAGCAAATGCAAAAAGAGACCGGCGTGTACGTGTTGATGTTGACCAGCCGCGTCAGCCCTGCTGATAAGTTGCACGGATTCCAGTTGGGGGCAGATGACTACCTGACCAAGCCCTTCAGCCTGCCGGAGTTACAGGCGCGAGTGCAAGCCATTCTGCGGCGGCAACGCATGAAGACCGAAGTTGCCAGCGCACCGGTCTTGACCTTTGCCTCTTTGGTAATCGACCCGGAAACCCGAGCAGTCATCCGCGAGCAGCGCCTGATCAACTTAACAGCACTGGAGTTCGATTTGCTCTATGCTATGGCTCGACATCCGGGGCGGGTTTGGCGACGGGCTGAGCTGATTCAAGAGGTGTGGGATTTTAACCACGAGGGAGATGAACGGGTGGTCGATGTCCACATCGGCCAAATTCGCAAGAAACTAGAGACTGATACCAGCCAACCGGAGTTGATCCGCACCGTGCGTGGAGTTGGCTACAAGTTTGAGCCCCCCGCTCCGAAGGAGGGATGGGGAGAGGAAAAACCTTAACCCCCAAATAACTCTGATACACTTACGCTGAACACTGCTGAACATCACTGTTCAACTATGCAGCGATAGCATTCTGTTTGTTTCCATTCGCGTTAGCGGGACGGAGTCCAAACAGAATGGCGGTATCCCGCAAAGCTTTGAGTAGAATACCCAAAGCGCAGTTTCCGTGTCGTCTTACTACCAATTTTCTGCTTTGCTTTGGCTACCATGTTGGCAGACTCGAAAGTAAACAGAAAGATCAACTGGTAGTAATCCGTACTGAACATATTATACATTATTTTCAGTATAGTTGAGCTTATTATTGACTAGAGTCATGCTCCCCTCTTCACGTTGGGAGAGGGGCCAGGGGTGAGGGCCCGTTAATCCAAGCGGCGGCCTGTCAAACGCACAAAAATGTCTTCTAAGTTGGCCGGGCGCACCATGAGGCCGGTTTTGTCAGGTTCAGCTTCCAACTGCCGCTGAGCTTCCGCCAAGCTGGGGAAAAAGGTGTACTCCACCTCCCGGCCAGGACAGGAGCGCACCAACAGAGCCTCTCCGTACTTAGCCCGCAATTGCTCGGTGCTGCCCAACTCGATCAACCTTCCCCCATCCATGATGCCGATGCGGTCGCACAGCTCTTCTGCCTCCTCCATGTAGTGGGTGGTAATCAGCAAGGTCATGCCCTGCCGATTGAGATCCCGCAAGATCTCCCACAACAGCCGCCGCGCCTGGGGATCCAACCCGACGGTGGGCTCGTCCAAAAACAAAATCTGGGGGCGATGCAGTAACGCCCTGGCCACCTGCAAGCGTCGTTTCATTCCCCCTGAGAGGGTTTTCACTTTGTCTTGCCGGCGATCCGCCAGCCGCACATACTCCAGCCATTCATCGATGCGCCGTTGCCGCTCTGGGTTGGAAATGTGGTGCATGCGGGCATGAAACTCCAGGCTTTCCCAAACGGTCAGCTCTGCCTCTAGGGTGATGGGCTGCAACACTACCCCAATCTGCCGCCGCACCGACACGGGATCCCGCACCACATCGTAGCCCCCCACCTGGATGGATCCCTGGCTGGGTCGGGTAAGGCTGGTGAGCATGCGAATGGTGGTGGATTTCCCGGCTCCGTTGGGCCCCAACAGGGCAAACACTTCCCCCTGCGGGATCTGCAGGCTCAAATCCTGAACGGCAACCTGCTGCCCAAAGCGTTTCCACACCCCCTGCATTTCCACCGCCACCGTCTTGGTTTGGGGCAAGGTTGGGGCCATCGAAAGAGCTGTCACAGTCCGCTCCGGTAAAGTGTAAAGAAATCTTTATTCTCCAGCATACGCCAGCCGTGTCAGCAAGCTGCAGGTCTTATCAGGGATCCCTGCTGCTGGCAGCAGTCTGGGTTGTCTCTTGAGCTTTTGCGTGGCTGTGATCTCGTTCCCTGTGGTTTTTCTCCAAGCTCTGCAAAATAGTATACATTGCATCTGAAGGGTGAGTTACGTCCGCAGGGCAGGGCGTGATCGTACGGCAGATAGGGGAAGTTGTGCTAAATGGCTAGTGCTGTATTTGTACCTATGGGTAACAATAGAGACACAAGCTTGAGCGGTCTGGCTGTCAGACTGGGGCTTTCTTCTCAGTGAAGCGACCTCCCTCAGCGCCCACCGATACCCTCTACTAACCAATCTGAATCTGATCTGGGCAAAATGCAGAGCAAAGACCGGTTCGACCAAATTGACTTCCGGCTGGATCGCCTGGTTGGGGCTGTGTTGACCTTGGCCGAGACCGTCAGCTTCGTCAAGGATGACCTGACCCATCTGAAAGCCATTGTTCAACAACAGGTGCTGATATCCCAGGAGCACAACACCTGGCTGGGAGAGTTAAAGACGATATGTCAACAGCAAGCCGATACAGCTCGTCGCCAATCTGAGACGATTGAGCGCATTATTGCCCATCTCCTGCCCACTCAGGATCCCAAGTCTTGAGGGATCCCAAAGGCAGCCTGGGGGCGTGCCACAATGGCAGCAGAGCTGAGGTTGTCCGCCGTTGGAGTGCCAGGTTGCAGCAGCAGGACAGGGTTCTGTTGAGGCTGAGGAGCTGCTTGCTTTCTTTCGTTGCCGACGCTTGCCTTACCTGGATCGCTTTGGCCCTCAAGAGGCCAAGCTGCCGCCGGACAACCTGCTGGAGCAATGGCGGCGGGATCGCCAAGCCCTGGCAGCCGCTGTGTTTGAGCAATTCCCCGGAGAACGGGTTGCGCCGGGCAATGAAGCTCTCTTGGCAGCCATGGCCGACGGGGCGGAGCGGATCTACGGCGGACGGATTGCCGCAGAGCTGGTTTGGGAGTCAGAAGAGGATGCCCAATTTCATTCCGTTTGGGTGAGCAGCTCCCTGGATCTGCTGATTCGGGATCCCGCTCTCGTTGGCAGAAGTCGCCACGCCGCCCGATCCTCTTACCTGCCGGTTCATATTCGTATCGGCAAACGCCCCAAACCGGAATACGAATTGTTGCTGGCTTTGCAGGCAGAGTTGCTCGGATCCCTGCAGGGAAACGTTCCCAAGCGGGGCATTTTGATCCTGAAAGATGGGAAGTGGCACCCCGTCCACCTGAGCCGCCGACGAGCACAGGTGCGGCAATTGCTGCAGGAGTATCTGCACTCCCTCAACCAGCCGGAACCACCGCAGGTGTTCATGGCCCGCAGCCGCTGCCATCTTTGCCACTGGCGGGAGCATTGTCGCCAGTTGAACGCCGCCGCTCAACCCCTCAGCCTGCTGCCGGGCGTAACGGGATCCCGCTATCCCCTTTTGCAAGAGGCGGGGATCCACTCGATTGAAGCCCTGGCTAACGCTCAGTTGGACAGGTTGCAAGCCATTCCCAAGTTGGGATCCGGCGTGGCCCTGCAACTGCAGCTGCAAGCCCGTGCCACCCTCAGCCGGCAGCCTCTCTGGATTCAATCCCCCCCGGAAACCCTGCCCACCACACCCGTAGAGCTGTACTTCGATATCGAGGCGGATCCCCGCCACAACGTCGCCTATCTGCTGGGCCTGCTGGTGGTGGAGCAAGCCGAGGGGAAAAAGGTTGCGAGCTATCACAGTTGCCTGGCCGCCGAGCCGCGGGAAGAAAGGCAAGCTTGGGAGCAATTCTTGCAACTGGCACAACGCTATCCTGACGCTCCCATCTACCACTTTCACGGCTTTGAAGTGCAGACCTGCCGACGGCTGGGGGAGCAATACCGCACGGATCCCCGACAGCTGCGGCAGTTGTTGCAGCGCTTTGTGGATTTACAGGCCTGGGTGCAACGCTCGGTGGTGTTACCGATTGAGAGCTATTCCCTGAAAAACATCGCCCGCTGGTTGGGGTTTCAATGGCGTCTGCCGGATGCCAATGGCGCCCAGTCCATTTACTGGTATAGCCAATGGCTGGAAACTCGGGAGCGCAGATATTTGGAGCACTCGCTCATCTACAACGAGGATGATTGTCGAGCTACCCATCGGCTAAAAGACTGGTTGTCCCAAAGTGGAGTTCTCCATCCGAATGAGTTGACGAAGGTGGTCTGTCCCCAGCCATGAATGCCGCAGCTTGCGCCGCCAGTCTTGTGGCCAGTTGCTGAGGTTTCGTTTAGAATCAGGCAGGACTGTTTAGTTTATCAGGGGAATCCCATGCTGTTGAAATCTCATGAATCTCCTCGCCATCAGGGCAGAAACCGTCGCGGTCGTGGGGGATCGGCACGCAAGCGCCAACTGGACAAGCGGAACCGCGCCTTGATGCAACGATTACGACAACGAGAGCAAGCTCTCAACTCTCGATCTTCTCGGCAGGGGCAAGTTAACCCTGCCTTTTTTGTGCTTGCTTCTCCTTGGCCTGGCCACGAGGGATCCCGCTTGGCTGCCTGATCCGCCCATTTCTTTCATGGCATCGAAGAATCGAAGAGTTTGCTTCTTGCGCCTTCAAGACAAAGACTGCGCCTCCACCAATAGACGCCCGCTTTAGCAGTTAGCAACATCAATGGGAAGATTTTGGGGCCCTGGATAAGCGCGAAGCTATCGGCCAAGAACGCGAATGGCTCTGTTCTTGGTGCAGGCAGGATCGGGATGACAGGATTTGAACCTGCGGCCCTCTGCTCCCAAAGCAGATGCGCTACCAAGCTGCGCTACATCCCGGCTTAGCTTTTGTGATTATGCCAGATCCCCGCCTCCGATGCACACCCAAGCAGGGATCCCTCGCTCAAGGCAACAAGGGAAACAAACATTTGTCCAGGTCAGGACTTGAGCATCTTGGCCGGCATGACAATGAGGGTATTTCCCTGTCGCTCCACCACGTAGAGCTCCTGTCCGGCTTGGATTTCCAGGTTGGGAATGCTGCACTTGGCGTTCCAGGTGGAACCCAGATAAGAAACCCGCCCCCGTTCGCCTGGGGGAATGGGGGTGATTGCCCGCGCCTCGCGAGATTCCTCTACCTGAACCGATCCATGGGGCACCAGACGGCGGCTGAGGATAATCAACACCACCGATGCCCCAATCCAGCTGGCAAATTGTACCCAGATCGGCAGCCCCAAATAAGCCAAAAGCCCCGCCAAGAGCGCCGCCAGCCCCACCGAGCTGGCAACCAATTCTGGCAAAAACAATTCGGCAGAAATTAGGACTAACCCGATGATGATCCAAGGCCAAACCATAGAATCCAGGGATCCCACCTAACTCAGTATGGCTCAAAACCCCTGGATCCTCAGCAGGGATCCCTTGTCCTTAGGGAGACTGGTTGGGGCTTACCCGCCCAAGCGGTAATTCTCCAAAAACTGCAGGGGATCCATCTCTTCCTGAGGGGAGCTTTTGGGCAGGTTCTTGGATTCGGCGATCCGCATCAAGGTCTCCCAGTCGGTGCTCATGACAAAGGCCACGGCTTGGCGAGCCGCCTCTCGGTGGGGGCAGTCCTCTCCCAAGACACAGCCATCTCGACAGAGGGTGGCGCAATCGTGCGCAGTGCTCCTGGGATCCGGGCCAGCCATGATGTCTTCCTCTCGGTGGGTTTCACGTTTTCTTTAGGATACCTGAAGAGAATCTTGCGCTTGCAGGAGATTTGGGTCAGGGCGGGTAGCTTGGATGAGGAGATGAGGCGACAAGACCTGTTCAAGCAAGAGGAGCCTTATGGAGTTTTCGCAATTGCAAGCGCTGGTGGATCGAGCGCTGGAAGACAAAAAGCTCACCCGCACAGAGGTGGATCAAATCGTCAACGCCATCCGGTCGGACGGCAAAATCTCCCCCGAAGAGATAGGCTTGCTGGAGTCCATTCGCGAAATGGTGCTCCGTCGGGAGATTCAGGTGGTGGAAACGGCAGATTAAGGGGCAGGGATCCCCTGTTGCAAGTAGAGGGTGACTTCGCTGCGATTGTGAAACAGGTGGCGGGCTCTCACCAGGGGGAAGGCACTACCCAAAATCTCCAGACTTTGCCGCAGCACCCGCAGGCGGTGTTGGCGAGGTAACTTCAGGGTCATCACAGCTCTCCCCTGTGGCTGCAGATGGGGGGCAAAAGCCACCATCAGGCGGGCAGAAGCCGGGCCATCCATCCGCATGTCGTTGAGGATGAGGTGAAACCGGCCTGGGCCACGGGCCAAGTAGGCTTGGGCGCTGAGGCGATGGTGGCAGATCCCCGGATCTTGGCTGAGGCGCTCGTGCAAGTCCCCCGGATCCACTGCTGTGACCTGCTGGCCATATAGACGCAAAATGCGCGACCATCCCCCCGGTGCTGCCCCCAGATCCAGAGCCTGTCCCCCCGGCACCAAGGGAATCTGAAACACCTGGATGGCCTCCAGCAGCTTAAACTCGGAGCGGCTGATTTGCTCTGGATCCCGCCGAAAGCGATGGATCCCACCGGCCCAGTTGGAGAGGTTCTGGGCAGCCAAGGATAGGCCCAGCCAAGCGCGAATGCCCATCGGTTGAGCCAGGATCACCACCGAGATCACCTGCTGTGGGTCTTTGACCTCCAGGGGGGATCCCACCGCTGCCATCACCTGTTCTGCCAAGGTTTCATTGACCTGGAAGGGCTTGAGAGCCGGCTCTCCAAACAGGCGCGTCTGAACCGAAAAGCTGAGGGTGGGGTCAATGGCTGCCAACATTTCCCCATCAAGGCGCAATTCAACTAAGGATCCCTCGGCCAGCCGCCGTTCTTGGTGAATGGGGCAGATGTGGCGCAAAAAAATGGGCGGGTCAGCTTGCCAAGCCCCAGCCAGGTCGGCAAATGAGCGTTGGCTGCATACCCACACCAAGCCAGGTGCTTCCTTTAGCCGCTGCACGGCAGCCTCTGGATCCGCAGCTTCTATCTCCCGGATCGCCAAATCCAGAAAATCTGGGTCAGCACTGCCCAGCCATGTATGGGTATCAGGGGGGAGAGGATGGCTCAACGGGCTCGCTGCCAACGCACGTAGGGTAAAGAAGCGGCTACTTGCTGAATCTGGGCTTGGGCGGCCAGCAGTTGTCCTGTGGCGTCCCAGGTGCCCTGCACCAGCATTTGCCAGGCTCCCTGGGGGATCTCCACAGCAGCGGTATTTGCCTCCCAGCGCACCTGTTTGTTGGGCAGATCCAGCGTCAACTGGAGCTGGGGATTTTCCGCCACCGCCTTCTGCAGGGCTTGAATCACAGCCGGGGGTGCCGTAACACAAGGGATCCCTAGAGCCAAGCAGTTGCCGAAGAAGATCTCGGCAAAGCTTTCGCCAATGAGGGCGCGGATCCCCCATTTGGCCAGCGCTTGGGGGGCATGCTCCCGGCTGGAGCCACAGCCAAAATTGGCATTGACCACGAGGATCTGGGCTCCCTGGTACTGGGGTTGATCGAAGGGGTGTTGGCCGGGATCCTGGGCGCGGTCGTCGGCAAACACGTGCTGGCCCAAGCCGTCGAAGGTGACGCACTTCAAAAAGCGGGCCGGGATAATCCGATCGGTGTCGATGTCGTTGCCCAGCAGGGGGATCCCTCGGCCTGTGATGGTCAAAACTTCGCTTGACATGGGAACTTGATGAATTCTCCCAGAGAGGACTTCAGGGTATCGCAACGTTCGGCAAAACCCTGCCCAACGGCAAAGGAAAGCCGGCAAAAGGGGAAGGCTCAGCTCGGCTACCGGCGGTAAACCTGATTTTCCAAATTGCGCACCTGCCGCTCCAGCCGATCCAGCCGCCCCCGCAGCTCGTCCATTTCCGATTGGCGGGGCACGCCCAGATCCTGCAGGACGTTGCGCACCTGCCGCTGAACGTAGGATTCAAAGTTACTCTGCTCGGCCTTCACCTGGTTGAGCAGGTTGTTGATGACATTGGATGCCTCTTCTGGGTTGAGCTGCCCCTTCTGCACCAAGTCGTCGGCAGCCTTTCTCAACTGTTCTGCCAGCAGAGTGGTTGTGCCCACGCCCATTAGCAAGAGCTGACGTAAGATACTGTTGTTGTCCAATGCTGCCCTCCAAAGGACACTTCGCGAACGGTACGGGCCTCCATGACTACCCATTTTCCTCAGTTTGCCCTCAACTTCGCAACCGGCTCGGCCAGTTTCTCCCTTTCGCCTGAGGCGGCACAACAATGGCACAAGGCTCTGCAAATCCTCTTGGAGCGGCTCAAGATCCGTTCCCGACAGCAGCCTCAGGAGCCGGTTGAGTTTCGTTACCCTACTGAAGATTTCAGCTTGGAGATGTTCTGCAACCCCAACATCTGGGTCGGCCCCCACGCAGCCAAGGTGCTGGTGACTCTGAAAACCAAGGTGCTGCGCCTTTCCACCGAAGTGGAGTTCTCTCGCCTTCAAGAAGACCTCAGCCAATATCTGGAGTCCCTAACATGAGCGAAGATGCCCATGCTGCGGGAGAGGAGCCCGCGGCCATTACGGTGACGCAACTGCTGGACGAGCCGTCAGAGGGGATCCCCGGCCAATTGGAAGTGGTTTCCCTCACTTGGCACGACCGTCAGCGATCCCGGCAACGGCTGGTGAGCGACCGGGGCACCGAGATCCAGTTGATGCTGCCTCGGGGCACCCATCTTCACGATGGGGATCTGCTCTATGCGGATGCGCAGCGACACATTCGGGTCAAAGCCCAACCCGAACCGGTGCTCTTGATTCAACCGGAAAACCCAATCCAGATGGGCCAGGTGATGCATCAACTGGGCAATTGGCACCGCCCGGCCTATGTTTCCCCCCAAGGGCAGATCCTGGCGCTGGCCGATGATCCCCTGCAGGACTGGCTCGCCCACATGGGGATCCCGTTTCGGTTGGAGATGGATGTCTTCGAGCCCAACCTGTTGGCCCACAGCCATTAACGGGGGTTTTTATTGATCGAAAAGCTGTCCCTCAAGCCCCTGGCCTAAGCCCCACCTTCTGCTCCTCGGGCTGCCAACTGCGCTGCAAACTCCCGGTGTTCCTCCGAATCGATTCCCCTTTGCAGCACACTCAAAACCTGCTGCATGTTGCCGGTCAGCAGCGCGTCCACGGCTAACCACAACCCCGGAAATACCCGACTGTGCAAAACACCCAGCTCATTGGGCTGCTGCTGCACGTACTCGCCACTCTGGAAGATATACCAGCGAAAGGCTTGCTCTTGGGTTAGCCAGACCAGATATTCCCGCACGCCGTTGCGCCGGTAGGCCCGCAGCTTATCATGCAGGTCGTAGGAAGCTGTGCTGGCGGCAATCTCCACAATCAGCTCCGGTGCACCCTCAATGTAGTCATCCTCGCTAATGCGGGACTGTCCCCCACAAGATTCGTGCATCCGCAATATGGCATCTGGCTGCGGCTCATTGTCCAAGTCCAGGCGAACGGTTGGATTGCCCGCCGACTCAACCCCCGGCGTTGCTGCTTCATAAACTCCCAGCCAGGCCATGATGTGGCTGTGTGGTCTGCCACGTCGGCGATATCTGAGGGGAGATGCCACGTAAACAATTCCCTCAATCAGCTCGGCTTTTTTGAGCTGAGGCATGGCTTGATAGCGCCGTTCAAACTCATCGCGGGTGAGACGATCGCCGCTTTCTAAGATGGGCAGTTCACGGAAGGAAGGGCTACTGACGCTCATGACCAGCTCTCTTACCAGCAGTCGCGACAGTGTTGCGGAGCAATATCGATGAATCCATCCGGGTTGGCTGGTAAGTCCATCATAGAGGGGCTGCTCTGTCGCGACAGCGTTGTGGAGCAACAATGGGCCATAGATGGGACGGGATCCCTTTCTATTCGACCCATTGAGCAGTCATCATCAGGTGTCCAAGTTCTCGATCCGAACCGGCTCAAGAGGTTCTGCCAGCGGAAACCCCAGAACCTGGGCATAAAAGTAAAGCTCTGCCTCCAAGGCCCGTTTGATGTTGGCCGCCTGGCGAAAGCCGTGTTGCTCTCCCTCGAAGGGCACATAGGCCACTGGGATCCCTTTGGCCCGTAGGGCTGCCACCATCCTCTCCGCCTGATTGGGGGGCACGATGGCGTCTTCCAACCCTTGGAAGAAGATAACCGGACAATTGAGGCCCTCCAGGTGATGAATGGGGGAACGCTCCCGGTAGAGATCCCGCCGCTCTGGGTAGGGGCCAATGAGGCTGTCCAAGTAGCGAGACTCGAACTTGTGGGTCTCCTGGGCTAGGGCTTCCAGATCGCTCACCCCGTAGTAGCTGGCACCTGCTCGGAAGACGGCGTGGAAGGTCAAGGCCGCCAACGTGGTATAGCCGCCAGCGCTGCCCCCTTGAATGAGCAGCCGTTCCCCATCCACCTTGCCCTGTTCTGCCAAAAATTGGGATCCGGCGATGCAATCTTCCACATCTACCAGGCCCCACCGGCCTTTGAGAGCATCCCGATAGGCCCGTCCGTAGCCGCTGCTGCCCCGGTAGTTCACATCCAAAACGGCAATCCCCCGACTGGTCCAGTATTGGATCCCCAGGTTGAGCACGGCTGCCGTCGCCCCGGTGGGCCCGCCGTGGCTTTTCACCAGCAGGGGTGGCTTTTCGCCAGCAGGGGCAACAAAGTCTCGGTTTTTGGGGGGATAGAAGAAGGCGTAGGCCACTTCCTTGCCGCCACCGGTGGGAAAAACAATGGGCTCTGGGATCGACAGATAGTCGGGATCCACCGCCACGCTGCTGGAACGGGCCACCACCTCCACTTGGCTGGAGGGTAAGTCTAGGCAGACCAAGGCAGTGGCTTCCGTCGGGGATCCGGCCAGGAAAGCGGCTTTTTCCCCACTCACCTGCAAACCGCTGATCTGGGTGTAGGGCAAGGGGATCCCTGCCAACTGTCCTGAATGGGGATCCAGATAAGCCAGATGAGACAGCCCGTCTTGTTCATAACAGGCCAGGATGCGCCCATCGCCACAGAAGCCGTAGGTGCTCAGGCCGAACACCCACTGGGGTTCTCCAAACTCTGCTTCCATAGGACAGAGGGGAAGGGATCCCTGGGGATCCCAGCGATAGAGGTTCCACCAGCCGCTGCGATCCGAAACAAAGTAGAGATCCCCCTCCGGTGACCACTGGGGCTGGAAGATCGACTCGGCAGGGCCACCGGCTAGCTTTTGGGGCTCTCCTAGAGTGCCATCTGCTGCCACCTCTGCTCGCCACAGTTCCGTCCCATCCCAGGGCATCTGGGGGTGATCCCAGGTCAGCCATACCAAGGTCTGGCCGTCTGGACTGAGGCGCGGGCTGGCGTAGAAGTCGTGCCCAGAAGCCAAAATCTGCTGGGATCCACTTGCTAAGTCAATCGAGACAAGGCTGTTTTCCGGCTCTCCCTGGCGGCTGTGATCTTCCCGCACACAGAGGATGCGTCCACGCGCCCGATCCACCACCCCGTCGGCGTAGCGATAGGGGCCTGCTTCCGTCAGGGGCTGGGGATCTGAACCCGGCAGCAGGCGGTAGAGCCGTTGGTCAGCGAAGTTGCAAAAATACACTACCCCTGCCGACACCCAATAAGCTCCACCCCCATACTCATGCACTCGTGTCCGCACATTGAAAGGTGCCGGTGTCAGCTCCACCAGGATCCCGTCGGCAGAGCGCCGCATCAACACATTGCGCCCTTTTTCTTGCGGGCGGCCCTCCGTCCAGTAGAGATCCCCCTGATCCCAAGCCATCTGTCCCAAGCGCAGGGATCCCGTCACCACCAGGTCAGCGGTAATCGGGGATCGCCAAGATCCATAGCCGGCCTGTTGCACCATAAGCTGTTAACTCTCAACTAATTCTCGACCCCAGAACCCCTATTATGCCGGCAGCAAGGGATCCCTGCCTTTGCCTACAGCCTGTGGGGAAAGGGCTCGGATTCTGGGAAAAGGTATCCCGCGATACAATTCTCTCCGGGCCGAATGGGTTTGATGGAACACGTTAAGGCAACAGGGATGCACAACGCTTTCTCGACTGCAGGATTAGCCTTTTCCTCTGTTGATGTTGGGAAGGCATTCGGTGAAAGCCTCAGCTGAGCGCAGTTGGGCAAATTTAACACATGGGCGAGGTGATGAGCTAAGTGCTTCCCCCCGTTGGCCGGGCTGCTGCAACAACTGGACTTCTTAACACCCTTTGCACTCACTTCGTTTCGGAGATCACCGATGGCTCTATCATTTAATCGTCGTCAAGTGCTGAAAATGGGCGCTCTGGCCGGAGCCGGGGCTGCCCTAGGGCCGCAGATCTGGGTGAAGCGATCCGTGCCCGCCTACGCCCAGGGAGAGACCATCCGCGTTGGCATTTTGCACTCCCTTAGCGGCACCATGGCCATTTCAGAAACCAGCGTGGTGGATGCGGAAAAGCTGGCTATCAAAGAGATCAATGCCGCCGGTGGGGTTTTGGGCAAGCAGATCGAGCCGATTATCGAGGACGGGGCTTCCGATTGGCCAACCTTTGCCGAGAAAGCCACCAAATTGATCGATGTGGACAAGGTGGCAACGGTGTTTGGATGCTGGACTTCGGCCAGTCGCAAAGCCGTGTTGCCGGTGTTTGAATCCAAGCAGCACCTGCTCTGGTATCCCGTGCAGTACGAAGGACAAGAGTGCTCCAAAAACATCTTCTACACCGGCGCTGCCCCCAACCAGCAGATCGAGCCTTCGGTGGAATGGCTGCTCAAGAACAAGGGCAAAGAGTTCTTCCTGGTGGGATCCGACTACGTGTTCCCCCGCACGGCCAACACCATCATCAAGGCCCAGTTGGAAGCCCTGGGGGGCAAAGTGGTGGGTGAAGACTATCTGCCTTTGGGCAGCACAGAAGTTACCCCCATCATCAGCAAGATCCGGGCCGCTCTTCCCAATGGCGGTGTGATCTACAACAGCTTGAACGGCGACAGCAACGTGGCCTTTTTCAAACAACTGGAAGGGGCAGGGCTGGGGCCAGATCGCTATCCTTCCATGTCCGTCAGCATTGCTGAAGAAGAGGTACAGGCCATCGGCCCCGAATTCTTGGAAGGGCACTTCGCCGCCTGGAACTACTTTATGACGGTGGATACGCCTGCCAACAAGAAGTTTGTGGAAGCTTTCAAGGCAGAATACGGCCAAAACCGCGTCACCAACGACCCGATGGAAGCCGCCTACATCATGGTTTACATCTGGAAGCAGGCAGTGGAAAAAGCGGGAACAGTGGAAATCGACGCCGTGCGGCAGGCAGCCTATGGCCAGACCTTTGATGCCCCAGAAGGCTTGGTAACCATGAACACCAATCACCACCTGACCAAGTATGTGCGGATCGGCCAGGTGCGCTCTGACGGTTTGTTTGATGTCATCTTTTCTACGGATGCCGTGGAGCCGCAGCCCTGGAACCAGTTTGTGGCAGAGACCAAGGGCTTTGCCTGCGATTGGTCAGATCCGGCCAAGGGCGGTCGCTACAAAGTCAGCTAGTCCTGGCCAGGGCTGGGATCCCTTGCCGTTTGGATAGGGTCGGGGATCCCGCCTAGATGCTCGGTTAGCCTCCCTAGTTTAGTTGGAAGGAGGATTCCCTGCCCATGACCTTGCTCCTGGACAGCTTGTTCAACGGCATTAGCATTGGCACCGTCTTGCTAATAGCCGCCTTGGGCTTGGCCATTGTTTTCGGCCTCATGGGGGTCATCAACATGGCCCATGGGGAGCTGATGATGTTGGGGGCCTACACCACTTTTGTGGTTCAAAATGCCTTTCGTCCCCTAGGGGATCCCTGGCGGGATCTGTACATCTTTCCAGCTTTGGTAGCTGCCTTTGCCGTCACGGCTCTGGTGGGACTAGCCCTGGAGCGGGGGGTGATTCGCTTTTTGTATGGCCGACCCTTGGAGACCCTTTTGGCCACCTGGGGCGTGAGCCTGATCCTGCAGCAGTTTGTGCGCAGCGTCAATTGGGTGCTGGCTTTCCGCTTGGGGGCCTTCGCGGTGCTCTTTTTCGGCGGCTGGTGGCTTTTGTCCAGGCGAACGGATTGGCCGCGCCTCAAAGGGTGGACGCTGGCGCTGCTACTGGTGCTTTCCACGGCCATTGCAGCGGTGGGGGGGCGGGTGCTGGCGCAAACCTATGCTTTAGCAGTCACTCAACCCTGGTTTGGAGCCCAGAACAAAGATGTGACCGCTCCCCGTTGGCTGGGGGGTGGGATCCCGGTGGGCAGCCTGTTTTTGCCCAATACCCGCCTGTTTATCATCGCCCTCACTGTCTTCTGCATCCTAGGGCTGTACTTCTTCTTGCAACGCACCCGCTGGGGGCTGCGCATCCGGGCGGTTACCCAAAATCGGGCCATGAGCGCCTGTGTAGGGATCCCTACGCAAAAGGTGGATGCCCTCACCTTTGCCGTCGGCTCGGGTCTGGCGGGAGTGGCCGGCGTAGCGGTCAGCCTGCTGGGATCCGTGGGGCCGAACACCGGCCAAAACTACATCGTGGATACCTTTATGGTGGTCGTCGTGGGGGGTGTCGGTAAGCTTTTGGGCAGCATTGTGGCAGCGCTTGGGATCGGGATTGCCAACTTTGTCATCGGCTCAGGGACGCTGGCTTTGATCTTTTCCAACGTGCCCATCCTGACCGATACCCTCAACTTTTTTGCCACCACGAGCATGGCCAAGGTGATGGTCTTTGCTTTGATCGTGGCCTTTTTGCAGGTGCGACCTCGGGGCCTTTTCCCCGAAAAAGGTCGTATGGTGGATGCCTAGGGAATGATCTCGCTTGGCGAAAACTCTAGGACCAGACTCTCCATCTTCTACTCCCTCACAAAGCCCATGAAACTGGTTCATTCCCCCCGTGCTGATCATGAAGTGGCTGCTCCCGCCGCGGGTGGGGATCCCAATTCTTCTCGCAAGCTTCTGTGGGAGGCCGGGATCCTCATCGTTTTGGTGCTGGCCTTGATCTTTGTGGCCCCAACTGTGCTGTCTGGCTTTCGGCTCAACTTGTTGGGGCGGTTTCTGGCCCTCAGCATTGTAGCTTTGGGGATCGACCTCATCTGGGGCTATACCGGCATGCTCAGTCTGGGACATGGGGTGTTCTTCGCCTTGGGGGGCTACGCTCTGGGGATGCACCTGAAATTGCAATTGCCGGAAGGTCAGATACCGGAGTTTTTCAGCCTCTACGGGGTAACGGAATTGCCCTGGTTTTGGTATCCCTTTTATTCGTTTCCGTTTACGGCTGTTGCTGTGGTCTTGATCCCGGCTTTGGTGGCGGCAGCCCTGGGGTATTTGGTGGTGAGAAATCGCATCCGAGGGGTTTATTTTTCCATTTTAACTCAGGCCACCACGATTATTTTCTTTAACTTCTTCAACGGCCAACAGCGCTTAATTAATGGCACCAACGGCCTGACCAACTTCCAGACTTTGTTTGGCCTAGATGTCAACTCGTCCGAAATGCGCTTTGCTGTCTATGTCACTACAGTTCTGGCGGTGGTTTTGGCTTACCTTCTCTGTCGTTGGCTGACCAGCGGCCTATTCGGTCGGATCCTGGTAGCCATTCGAGATGACGAGCCACGGGTTCGTTTTTCCGGCTACGATCCCACCGGCTTTAAAGTGCTGGTGTTTGCCGTGTCTGCTGCCCTGGCAGGCATTGCCGGAGCTTTGTTTACCTTGCAAACTGGGATCATCTCTCCCAATGCGATGGCCGTTCCCTTTTCCATTGAGATGGTAATCTGGGTGGCGGTGGGCGGTCGGGCCAGTTTGGTGGGGGCGGTGCTGGGGGCTCTGTTGGTTAACTTTGCCAAGAGCTTGCTGAGCGAAAATTTTCCCGAAATTTGGTTGTTTTTCCAAGGGGGATTGTTCCTGCTGGTGGTGCTGGTGTTGCCGGATGGACTGGTGGGTTGGGTGCGCACCCAAGGCAGGCAGCTTTGGGTCACCGTTCAGCTTTGGCGCAGGCGCTTGGCAGATACTTCCCCAGCCTAAATCTGGCTTTCTCTTGAGGATGTCAGTTATGTGCAAGATATAAGTTTAAGGTAAGAGGATCCCATGGGTGAGCCAGCGATGCCAAGTTTCCTCTCCTATTTGATGGGTTTATTTGATGGGTTGAGAATCCGGTTTGACCTTTGGCCTTTCCGTTCTTGGATGTGATCCCTATGCTCACTGCAGCTCCCACCGCCACCCGACAAATTTTACAAACTCAGGATCTCACCGTCAGCTTCGACGGCTTCAAGGCTTTGGACAGGCTGAACTTCTCTCTGGAGGAAGGGGAGCTGCGGGTGGTCATCGGTCCCAATGGGGCGGGTAAGACTACATTTCTCGATGTGCTGACGGGCAAGGTTAAGCCTACTCGAGGCCGGGTGCTGTTTAAAGGAAAAGATCTGACCAAGCTCAAGGAACACGAGATCTCGATTTTGGGTGTTGGGCGCAAGTTTCAGACGCCGCGGGTCTATCAAAACTTGAGCGTGCGAGAAAACTTGGAGCTATCCCTCAACCCTGACAAAAGGGTTTTTTCCACCCTACTTGGCAAAAAGCATCTGCGACAAGAAACGGATGCTCTTTTGGAAACCATTGGCCTCAGCCGTAAGGATCGGGTTCCGGCAGGGCTGCTTTCCCACGGAGAAAAGCAATGGCTGGAGATCGGCATGGTGATTGCTCAAGATCCGGATTTGCTGCTGCTGGATGAATGCGTGGCCGGGATGACGGACAAAGAAACAGAAGCTACAGGAGAGTTAATTCAATCCTTAGCCCAAAGCCACACCATTTTGGTGATCGAACATGACATGGTGTTTGTCCGACAAATTGCCCGCAAGGTTACCGTTTTACACCAAGGCTCGGTGCTGTGCGAAGGTACCTTTGAGGATGTGAAAAACGACCCGCGAGTGATTGAGGTCTATCTCGGATCCCACAAGGGGAAAAACTAAGCAAAGAGGCTATAGTTCTGTATCTAATCGACTCATGCGCAGGCCTATGAATACGGAAAACGCGACCGCAACACAAAACTTATCCCGAGATGGATCCGGGCCTCTCCTGGAGGTCTCCGATTTGAGGGTTTACTACGGTCAGAGTTTAATTGTAAAGGATCTCTCTTTTAAGATCTTTCCCGGCCAAGCGGTCTGCCTTCTGGGCCGCAATGGTATGGGCAAAACCACCACACTTAAAGCCCTGATGGGACTTCTGAAAGACTGCACAGGCAAAATTGCTTTTGAGGGCCGTCCTATCAACCATTACCCTCCCAATTGGCGAGCCCGCGCCGGTATTGGCTATGTACCCCAAGGTCGAGAGATATTTCCCCGCCTAACGGTTGAGGAAAACCTGCTGGTGGGGCTAGAAGCGGCACCGGACAGAGAACGGATCATACCTGAGTTTGTCTATGACCTATTCCCAATTCTGCGTTCTTTTCTTAAACGGCTGGGTGGGGATTTGAGCGGTGGGCAGCAGCAGCAACTGGCCATCGCCAGAGCTTTGGTGGCAGAGCCCAAACTTTTGCTCCTGGATGAGCCTACAGAAGGGATCCAACCCTCCATCATCATCGAGATTGAAGAAGCCATCACCCGTATTCAAAAGGAGCGGGGCGTTTCGGTGTTGCTGGTGGAGCAGTATTTTGAGTTTGCCCAAAGTCTGGCCGATTATTTTTATCTCATGGAGAATGGATCCCTTATCATGGAGGGGCCGACTGACCAAATGGACGAAGAAAAAGTCCGAGCTCACCTTTCTATCTGAGGTGGCACCTGGAGAGCCTGAAAACCTCTATAACTTTTTTGAGAGCGGCAAATGGCATCCTGCATGTTCCAGAGACCTTGCCTAAACTTCTGGAAAAGCGAGAAGTCCACCTGCGAGGGGATAGGCTAGGGTTAGCCCTGGGCTTCCTTGAGCAGCAGCGTTGGCTAAGCTAGAAACTGTTCAAGATTGCGCTAGCTTGCCATTTCCATCCACAGGTTTGTGTCTCCTCCGATTCACTTCACTGCAGAGCCCTGGCTGCACACCTACAGCGAAATTATCGATGTGCGCTCTCCGGCAGAGTTTGCAGAGGATCATTGGCCGGGAGCCATCAACTTGCCTGTACTCTACGATACAGAACGGGCGGAGGTGGGCACGCTCTACAAGCAGGTGGATCCCTTTACAGCCCGCAAACGAGGGGCAAGCTTGGTGGCCCAGAACATCAGTCGCCACTTGCAAACCCATTTTGCCGATAAAGATCGCGATTACCGGCCCCTGATCTACTGCTGGCGGGGAGGGCAGCGCTCTGCCAGCTTGGCATTGGTGTTGTCCCAGGTGGGCTGGCAGGTTACGGTTTTGCAAGGTGGCTACAAAACCTACCGGGCCTGGGTGCGCCGACAGCTGCAGATCTTGCCCCAGGAATTTACCTACCGAGTGCTCTGCGGACCAACAGGGAGCGGCAAAACCCAGTTGCTTCACCATCTGCGCCAACAGGGATCCCAAGTTCTCGATCTGGAAAAGCTGGCCTGTCACCGGGGATCCCTCCTGGGGGCCGAGTGGGGGGTGCCACAGCCCAGTCAGAAGAGCTTTGAAAGTCAACTGGTGCAGGTTTTTCTCCAGTGGGATCCCGCCAAGCCAGTCTGGGTGGAGGCTGAGAGTGCCAAAGTGGGCCAGCTCCATCTGCCGCCTGCCCTTTGGCAAGCCCTTACCCAAGCCGACTGTGTCGAAGTGCAGTTGCCTCTAGAGGAGCGGGTGAAGGGGTTAATCGCCCACTATCCCCACTGGATTGCTCACCCCCAAGCGCTAAAGGGGAAATTGCTGCCTCTGAAGTCCCGTCTTGGCCAGGGCCGCTTGCAGCGTTGGTTTGAGCTGATCGACGCCCAAGACTGGCCGCAGTTTGTGCAGGAGTTGCTGGAGCAGCACTACGACCCTACCTATCGACACGGGCTGCAGCAAAACTTCAATCGCCTTCGGGCCCGGATTGAGCTGTCTGACCTTTCCGAGACCAGCCTCAGGGAAGCTGCTGCTCGCCTCATCCAGATGCCGCTTGGATCCCTGGCTAGGTGAGCACGATAAACTCCAAAGCCCGCAACACCTCAAACCACTCGGAAACTTCCAGCCGAACCGTGGAATCGGCAATCCACCGGCAGCCGGGATAA
This sequence comes from Thermostichus sp. MS-CIW-23, assembly GCF_054059455.1. Classification (NCBI taxonomy): domain Bacteria; kingdom Bacillati; phylum Cyanobacteriota; class Cyanophyceae; order Thermostichales; family Thermostichaceae; genus Thermostichus; species Thermostichus sp. MS-CIW-23. Next base: position 99,064 of record NZ_JBSSCC010000002.1, read on the forward strand.
AAAGACTTGCGGTAGGCCCGAGCGGGATCCTTGTAGTCCACTTCCAATTGAAAGTGATCCGGCAGTGGGCGAGGACGGCAGGCCGGCAGCCGCCTCAGGGATCCCTCTACACCTTGGCGGATGGCCCGCAAAACTTGCTGCGGATGTGGTGTAATGACCGACTGGCCTATCCCTTTGTGGGTGACCACCGTCTCGATGTGGGCGTCATAAGCTTTCGCTGCGGCACACACCTCCGCATCTCCGGCTACAAACACAACTGGGACTCCCTCATAGGCAGCCGTGAGGCTGACCAGGTGAAACTCGGCGATGGCCTGGCCGTTCAGCCGGATTTGGCTAACTTCGGTGGTGTAGGTGTGGGCGAGGGGGTTGGCAGCAGATCCGGCGCGGGCATGATAGCCGATTAGGAGCAGGGCATCGTAACTGCGATCCAACTCTTGCACCATACAGTAGGGGTGGCCGCTCCAGCCGCGGATGAGTTGCACCGGCTCCGGCAACCGTTCGGGGATGAGGTTCCGCCCGGAGTCATGGGCATCTTTGACTGTGATCTGCGTGGCTCCGGCAGCCAGGGATCCCTCACAAGCCGCGATCACTGCTCGGGTCATCTGCTCTCGGAATGCCTCGTAACCCGGCTGGCCGATGGTGGCCTCATCCCAATGGCTGATGCCGGCGATCCCTTCAATATCGGCACTGATATAGACCTTCATGCTTGGCTCAGTAGACTCAGCATTGGATTCTGTTGGGCTTCATCCACCCTCGGATGCCGCTCAACATCGCTCTGGGCAAGGGATCCAAGCCGTTATTTCCCTTGCGAAAGCTGCCCCTGTCTCTGTTACGGATCCCTTCCCTATTCTCAAGAAGCTCGGATGAAGAATAAAGACTCCGTCCCGCTGAGGGGATCAGAGAGCCACCAAAGAAGCAGATACCCCCTGCTGTAACTCCGACAACAATGAGGCCGGACGCCCCTTATAGGGCCAGGCAAAAGCGTGACGAAAGGCTGCTTCCTGGCAGTGTTTGAGCTGCTCGAAATCGATAATGTCGTGGGTTAGCAGGTTTTCGTACTCAAACGGCAGGCGTACATTGTGCAAGCCGGCGTTGTCGGTGCAGATGGCGATATCCACCCCCGCCTCAAAGCAGCGGTCAAAGACAATCTTGAGGGGCTCCAAACTGGGCAGGGTTCCCGTTTTTAGATAGGTGGTGGGACAAACTTCTAGGCATTGTCCTCGCCGTGCCAGCTCCGGCAGCAATTCTGGATAGTGGAGGGGGATCTGAATGCCGTGGCCGATCCGCGAGACATAGGGCAGCAACTGTGGGTAGCAGCCATCCAAAGTTTCGTACAGGTGGGCAGTGGTTTTCAGGCCCCGGGCCAGCGCATACTTGAACAGCTCAATCCACTCGTCCATCCGTTCGCCGTAGGGCTTGTCTCCTCCGGCCAGGTCGATGGCACACACATACTCCGACTCGGCGGCAGCTTCCACCATGGCTCGGTTGATGTGGCTGGGCAAGCGCGAGTGCAAACAGACGATCTGGGTGGTGACGATGGGATACTCCCGCTGCTGGCTGGCTTGTCCTACCGTCTCGATCACCTGGCGCATCTGCTTGAGGCGCTCCGCCTCATCCAGGCTGGGATCCGTGCGCAGGTAGGGGGTGTAGCGAATCTCTAGGTAGGCCAGATCCTCAAAGATGTAGGCTCCCCGCAGCAGGCGGTAGATAAAATAGGGCAGGGTTTCCAGGGTCTGCACCTGTTCCACCAGCGTGTGCAGCTCCAGGTAATCCTCGAGGGTGTTGCGCGGGCGGGTGTAGAACTCCTCAAACTCGGCATAGGTGGGAAAGCGCTCTGCCAAAGGGGATCCCTGGCGGTGAAAATAGCGCCACAGAATTCGGGGGACAACCGAACCGCCCAAATGACGGTGCAACTCCGCGTGAAGTGCCATAAACGCTCTACAGTGGCCCGCCAGGGGGCAGACTTGGTTTGTTTAAGTACTATTTCTACTCTTATCCTACTCTTATCCAACCGCCTCAGGCTTGTCCAGGTCTAATCCCGCAAGCCCGGCTAGAAGTTTAGATCGTCAAGCCGATCCCCTGCCCATCGTGATAGGCGGCCAGCAGTAGGTCGGTGGTGGTATCCCAAGCAATCTCGCCCGAGCGCGATAGAGCAATGGCCCCAAAGGAGCGGCGACGTTGGCGGGCCTCTTGAAAAGACTTGGCCATGGCAGCCTTCAGGCTGAGGCCATCTTCCACTCGAATCACAATCCGCGCCGCCAAGCTCTCATCCAAAATATCTTCCCCAACACCGGTGCAACTGACTCCCGCCACCGCACTGGCATAGGTTCCCGCCGGAGTGGCCGAATCGCTCACCCGCCCCACCCGTTCGAACCCCCGCCCGCCGGTGGAGGTGCCGGCACAGATTTGCCCCCGTTGATCCAGGGCCACCGCCCCCACCGTGCCCATGGCCAGAGCAGTGAGAACCCTGGTCGGGGGATGGGTTTGACGCAACTGCACCCACTCTTGAACCCGCTTGAGAGTGGCCGGATCATAGACCGGCAACTTCAGCTCCCGCGCCAGCTCTGCTGCCCCTTGTTCGGCCACCACGCGATCCGGGCTTGATTGCAGAGCCTGGGCCATGAGGATGGGATGCTGAACTCGGCTGACGTTGATCACCCCGCTAAAAGACTGGGTGGCCCCGTTCATGAGAGCGGCGCTCATGCGGATTTGCCCATCCGATTGCAAGACCGACCCCGTCCCGGCATTGTAGAGCGGATCATCCTCCAGCAACTGGCAGGCATGCATCACCGCCGCCTCGGCACTCTGCCCAGCCAACAGCAGCTCGTAGGTGCTCTCCACCACCTGCTGCAGGGATCCCCTCACTTTTTCCAGGCTGCTTTCCCCTTCCAGGGCGCTGCCGGCTCCGCCGTGGATGATCAGTTTGGGCTGAGGCATGATGAGATCGGTTACCTTGTGAGAACAGTGGAAGACTATATTTTGATTTTCGGGTACAACATCCACCCATGCATCTGCTCCATCCCAGGGATCCCAACGCAAAGGGAGAGGGAGCCTTAAGATAATCCTGTAGATTTGCTAAGCATAGATACTCAAGGGCGATTCTGGTAAAGGGCTGTCGGATTGCAGCCGGCGGGGATCCCCCTGATGGTATGGCACAAGCGAGGTTACATCCATGGCGCTGCCTAGCTTGCACGAGTTTCCTTGGCTGACCACGGTCATCGCTTACCCTGTGTTGGCCGCCCTATTTATTCCCCTGATCCCAGCACCGGCTGGGGATCCCAGTACCCGCGCCTACGCACAAAAGTTGGCCGAGCGGATCCGCTGGTTTGCTTTGTTCATTGCGGTCACGGATCTGCTGATTCTGCTGGCCGGCTTCTATGTCGGCTACGATCCCGGCCAGACAGGTTTGCAACTGCTGGAGCGCTACACCTGGGTACCCCAAGTGGGCTTGAGTTGGTCGGTGGGGGCTGATGGCCTCTCCATGCCCCTGATCCTGCTCACGGCGTTTATCACTACCCTAGCCATCTTGGCCGCTTGGCCGGTCACCCTCAAACCTCGCCTCTTCTACTTTTTGATGCTGGCCATGTATGGCGGGCAGATCGGGGTGTTTGCCGTGCAGGATATGTTGCTGTTTTTCCTGATGTGGGAATTGGAGCTGATCCCGGTGTACTTGCTCCTCTCCATTTGGGGGGGATACAACCGCCTGTATGCGGCCACCAAGTTCATCCTCTACACGGCTCTCAGCTCCCTGTTTATCCTGGTGGCAGGTCTGGCTATGGCCTTCTACGGGGATCCCATCAGCTTTGACATGACGGATCTGGCCCACAAGACCTATCCACTCACCTTCCAACTGCTGATGTATGGGGCCTTCCTCATTGCCTATGGGGTGAAGCTGCCCATTTTCCCCTTGCACACTTGGCTGCCCGATGCCCACGGCGAGGCCACTGCGCCGGTGCACATGTTGCTGGCCGGGATCCTGCTCAAGATGGGGGGCTATGCCCTGATGCGCATGAATGCGGGCATGCTGCCGGATGCTCATCTTTACTTTGCGCCAGTGCTGATCGTGTTGGGGGTGGTGAACATCATCTTTGCCGCCCTCACCTCTTTTGCCCAGCGCAACCTGAAACGGAAGATCGCCTACTCTTCCATCAGCCACATGGGCTTCGTGCTCATCGGTATCGGATCCCTGACGGAGATCGGCATGAGCGGCGCCATGCTGCAGATGATCTCCCACGGGCTGATCGGGGCCAGCCTGTTCTTTTTGGTGGGGGCTACCTACGACCGCACCCATACGCTGGAGCTGGAGGAAATGGGCGGCGTTGGCCTGAAGATGCCCAAGATCTTCTCCATGTTCACCGCCTGCTCCCTGGCTTCGCTAGCCCTACCCGGCATGAGCGGCTTTGTGGCCGAGATCATGGTGTTTATCGGCATGGCCACCACCGATGCCTACTCTCTCCCCTTCCGGTTGGTGGTGGTTTTCCTGGCAGCAGTTGGGGTGATCCTGACCCCCATCTACCTGCTGTCGATGTTGCGGCAGATTTTCTTTGGCCCAGAGAACAAAGAGCTCACCGAACACGAAGAATTGGTAGATGCTGAGCCACGCGAGGTGTTCATCATCGCCTGCCTGTTGATCCCCATCATCGGCATTGGCCTCTATCCCAAGCTGGTGACCAGCCTCTACGACCAATCCACCAACGCCTTGGTGGCGCTGCTGCGGCAGGAACTGCCCCAAACTGGTGAGACGGTTGCCCAAGCTCCTGCCCTCTACAACAACTGAATGTTGAATTTGAATTGAGAATTGAGGGATGGAAGGAGATCCACTCTTTTTCTATCCCGCATTGGACTTGTGGCTCTCGCCAGCTTGAACTTGCATCCAGCCGAACAAAGTTGCGATTGTCAGTTGGATCCCTGAGGCGAAGGCGGGAGCGGGGATCACCTCTTGGGGATCCTCATGTACTGTCGGCTGCTGCCCGGCAGGGTAGGCGAAAACAACCCTTTCTTCGGGAGCCACGATCCACCCCATTTGGCAGCCGTGATCCAGGCCGATCAAGATTTTTTTGACCAGCTTCATTGGATTTTGATCGGGAGAGAGAATCTCGATCATCCAATCAGGGCAAAAGGGGATGAGATTTTGAATGGTGCCATCTTCATCTACAGGGATCCGATCCCAGGGGATCACAGAAATATCGGGCACAATCGCGTATCCGGCGAAGGTGCAGCGCAGCTCTGGAAATGCCATTCCCAGTTGAGAAGGCTCCAACATCTCGTTAATGAAGCTACCCAGTTTTAGTTGGAGACGGCTATGTTTTCCCTGTGGCATGGGCTTCTGGATAATTTCTCCTTTGATGAACTCGCTGGCGGGCTGAGTTTCCGGCTGTTGTAGAAAGTCTTCCAGAGTTAGAGGCTTGGCAGATAGACTGACCATGGCTTTCTCCCATCACGCTGCTATCCGATTAACAATAGACTGAGAAAGTATCAAAGCTGATCAAATCAAAACAGATCCCTGTCACGTTGTTGCCAAGTCATTTGGCGGTCATAAGGGCTTTTGCCGGAAAACAACCCCATCAGCGGCCCCAAAATGGCCCCAAACACAAAACCGCCCGCATGGGCCCAATAGGCAATCCCCCCACCCTGCATACCGATGTTGGTAGGCGTCTGTAGGCTGGCAATGCCGTAGAAGGCTTGCTGGATGAACCAAAAGCCCAGGAACACCCAAGCCGGAACGTAGAGGGTTGTGATAAAAATACCCAAGGGCACCAGGGTCAGAATCTCGGCCCGTGGAAAACGCAAAATATAGGCTCCCAATACGCCAGCAATAGCGCCGCTTGCCCCCAGTGAAGGAATGGGGGATCCCATATCGAAAAACCACTGCGTTAGCGCAGCCAAAGCTCCACAAGTCAGGTAGAAGATGAGGTAACGCACATGGCCCAAGCGATCCTCAACGTTGTTGCCGAAAACCCACAAAAAAAGCATGTTCCCGCCAATGTGGAGAAAGCCCCCATGCAGAAATTGTGAGGTGAATAGGGTTACCCATTCTGGACGCGACGAAGAGGTGATCTCCCCTCGAAAACTGGCCGTCAACTCTATCGGTACCACTGCCCACTCCCGGAAAAAAGCTGCCAGCTCTTGTGGCGACAGGGTTAGCTGGTACAGAAAAATTAAGATGTTAACGATCACCAGGGCATAAGTGACATAGGCTGTGCGGGTGGTTGGGTTGCGATCTTGCAGGGGTACCACAGTTCAGATCCGGTTGACGTCACCCTCTAGCCTAACCTGTCCTTTCCCACCCCCCCAGGCTCACCTCTAAGCCCCTACCTGAGGCTACACTGGGGTAGTCGGCTGGGAGCTATGCATGCAGACGGATCCCTTGCCGACGAACGCATCTCGGCCAAGCTCGCTCGGCAGAGAATGGACTACAAGATAAGGATTTAGAGGAGTGGATTGATGCCCGAGGTTGAAAGCCCCACTGCCCCGCTCAAGTTTTTGATCGTCGAAGATCATCCAGAGGTGGCTCAAAACAACTGTGAGTGGCTGCAACGCATTGCAGCCGATGCTCAATGTATTACGGTCACCAATCCCATGGACGCCATCCTGCGCCTGCAGCGGGAACAACCAGACTTGGTTGTAGCCGATCTGCTCTATGGTCAAACCAGCGGAGAGCAGTCTGCCGAGCCTGGCCTAGAGTTCCTGCGCCATATCTTTGAGAACTACCCCACCTTGAATGTGATGGCCTATTCCAGCGAGCCGCTGCTGCTCACTCCATTGGTGGGCCTGATCAGCAAACACCAGGGTGGGTTTGCCGCGGTCAACAAAATGGAACGGCGCACCGTGTTTTTGGAGGGGGCCAAAAGTGCCCTCAATGGAGAATTGCGCATGCCGCGGGAGTTGCGCGGTCTTACGAAGCTGACGGAACGAGAAATTGAGGTCTTGAATTTGCTCTGCAAAGAAGCCCTCACCGACCAAGCCATTGCCGATCGCATTCACACCAGCAAGAAGACCGTACAAAACTGTATCCAGAGGCTCAAAGAAAAGTTGGATATTTTCGGCTCTGAGGATGAGATCAACGCCCGCGTTGCCATGTGCATGACAGCTGTTCAGAAAAAGATTATCCAGTGGTAAAGGCTGAAGGCCAGCAGTGACTTGCATCTGCGGCCAGCTCCAGCTTGGGGTACTGGCAAAGGCTTAGTCAAAGCCAGAAGAAGAGAGGCGGAGCTCTCCGGCTGCCATTTTCCAATTCTTCCAGCCATCAGACAGCTTTCAACTGGGATCAGCGGATCCCCAGTGCAGAGGCAAACACGCTGTGGCCCACTATGGCCTCTACCAAAACACTGATGGCAAACCCCAGCATGGCCAGCCGTCCGTTCCATCGCTCGGCCTTCTCCGTCCAGCCAATCTCCCACTCCGGCGGGGTATCGCCGTCTTGACCGTACTGCGGCACGTACCGCGGGCGACCGGCGCCTTCCCAGCCAGCAGGGCGCTTGGAGTTGAAGAAAGCCATCGAGCCAATCACAACAGCGGCCACCAGCCCGGCCACCATGACGGCAATGTAGGGGAGGAAGGGATTGTCAAGCATCATCGGACTGTCGAGATAGGGATTGAAGGGTGAAAAAGCTCCCAAAAAGGGTAGAGCTGTAACATCTCAAAGCCGAAGAGAAAGTCTGTGAGATGTCCAATGTGGCTCTACCGAAAAGTTCTTCGACAAATTATTGCAGGTTATTGCAGACCTAGCCACTGGGCGAGAGTGCTGGCAAAAACACTGTGGCCCAGCACCGCTTCTGTAGCAATGCTGATCACCAAGCCCAACATGGCCAAGCGTCCATTCCAACGCTCCGCTTGCTCTGTCCAGCCTGGGATCCAGTCGTTGGTGGTGTCGTAGTACTGGGCAACAGAAGCGGAGTCCAAGCGAGAAGGGATCCTGGGAGAAGATTGCATTGTCAATACCTCATATCGATTGCTGTAACTAATCTTAACATCAGGTTACATTTTGTGACAAGTTTCGCTTTCAGGTCAGGGCGGAAGGGATCCCTGGCCGTTGCAACGGTTTGGGCAGAGGGGTTGGCCGAGGGCTGGCCGGAAGCGATGTCATACTGAGGGAAGCAGGCCTTTTGCGCAGACTATGGCGGTATCCCCCCTTTCTTCTTTCAAGCTTGATCATTCTTTCGACCTGGCTGCCCAGGTGCGGTCAGATTTTCCGATTTTGCAGCGCCAGGTCAACGGCCACCCGCTAATCTACTTTGACAACGCTGCCACTTCTCAAAAGCCACTGGCGGTTATGCAGGCGATGGATCATTACTATCGACACTGCAACGCCAACGTGCATCGTGGGGTGCATACGCTGAGCAACGAAGCCACAGATGCCTATGAGGGGGCGCGGGAAAAGATCGCTCGGTTTGTGAACGCGCCTTCTCCTCAGGAGATCATCTACACCCGCAATGCCAGCGAAGCCATCAATCTGGTGGCCTACAGTTGGGGCTTGAGCCATCTGGAGCGGGGGGATGAGATCGTCCTCTCGGTGATGGAGCACCACAGCAACCTAATCCCGTGGCAATGGGTGGCCCAGAAGACGGGAGCCCACCTCAAGTTCATCCAGATCACGCCAGAGGGAGAGTTGGATCTGGAGCACTACCAATCTTTGCTCAGCGACCGCACCCGCTTGGTGGCGGTAACCCAGGTCTCCAACATGCTGGGATCCATCAATCCCGTCCAGGAGATGACTGAGCTGGCCCATCGCTACGGAGCCAAGGTTTTGCTGGATGCCTGCCAGAGCGTGCCCCACATGCCTGTGGATGTCCAGGCGCTGGATTGCGATTGGTTGGCCTTTTCGGGGCACAAGATGTGTGGCCCAACGGGGATTGGCGTCCTCTACGGCAGGCGGGAGCTGCTGCGAGCGATGCCCCCTTTTTTGGGTGGGGGAGAGATGATCGCCGATGTGTACTGGGATCACGCCACCTATGCGGATATCCCCCACAAATTTGAGGCTGGTACGCCGGCGATTGCCCAGGCGGTGGGGCTGGGGGCAGCCGTAGATTACTTGAGCCAGATCGGTCTGGAGCGGGTTCATGCCCATGAACAAAGGTTGATTACCCACCTGTTGGACGGGATCCAGCGCATAGCGGGTATTACGGTTTATGGCCCCAAGGATCCGGCGCGACGGGCAGGGCTGGTTAGCTTTTCGGTGGAGGCCGTCCATCCCCATGACCTGTCTACTTTGCTGGATGAGCAAGGCATTGCCGTTCGAGCGGGGCACCACTGCACTCAACCCCTCCATCGCTATTTGGGAGTACAATCCACTGCCCGAGCCAGTGTTTACCTGTACAACACGTTGGCGGAGGTGGATCGCTTTTTAGACGTGTTGGCAGAAGCGGTGGAGTTCTTCGGCGCTGCCCTAAGCTAGGGATCCGGGATAGACCTCTGAAGAGATGAGGTAGACTCATGCCTTGGGATCTGGGGCGGTTCTGGAACACGCTCACCTACTATGAGGCCCTGCCTTTGGCGGAGGTGTGGCGTCGGGTTCAAAATGGGTTCCAGGCCGTGGAGGATGATTTTGTGCCACCTTCTCTTTCCGAGCCGGTCGCTATCCAGATAGGGGTGGTGGGGGAAGGTTTGCCTGACGGGTTGGCGGAGGCCCTGCGGCAGCAGGGCGTGGAGGTGAGCCATACGCCAGATTGGGCGACAGCAACCGTGATCCTAGGTTTGGGGGATCCACCAACGGCCAAGGCTTATCTGGAGCAATTGCGCAGCAGTGGGCAAACGGAGCGGATGCTGTTCGACTTTCGCCGGCCCAACCCGGATTTGCATCGGTTTTGGGGCATTTTGGACGATGTGGTGATGGGCGGGGCGAGCCAAAGCCAACTGCTCTGGGGAAAGGAGGAGCTGCTGTTCGCAGGCCAGGTTTCCACGGCCAACTTTGGGGGGTTTGTTTCCACGCGCACCCGCAATTGGCAGCCGCCGCTGGACTTGTCGGGGTTTGCCGGTCTGGAGCTGCGCCTGCGAGGGGATGGGCAGCGGTATAAGATATTACTGAGGGATGAAAGCGGCTGGGACAGCCCCGCCTACGGCTATGCGTTCGACACTGCGCCGGGAGAAGAGCAGACCGTTCAGATCCCCTTTGCGGAGATGGTTGCCACGTTCCGCGCCCGCCGGGTTTCTGCTCCCCCTCTCAATAGTCGCCAGATCTACTCGCTGCAACTGATGCTAAGCAAGTTCGAGGCCGATGGCAGCCCAAACCCCCGCTTCCGGCCTGGGCCCTTTCAGCTGGCCGTGCGCTGGATCGGGCTGTATCGCCGGGAGGGGCTGCCGCAATTGATCGGGGTGGCGCGGGGATCCCTTGCCCCGGAGTGGATAGCTGCCCTGCAGGGTAGCTCCAGCCGTTGGTGTGGGGTGGAGATTCCGGTAGAGACAGAGGGATCCGCTCTGGCAGCCCAGTTGCTCCGCCTCCTGCGCTCGCCTCAGAGCGTGGGCCGGGTGGTGTCTTCAGAAGCTTTCCATGCCTAGCTTTCTGGGCCGCCTCAAGGGATCCCTGGGGATGGGGCTTTTGGCCGGCCTGTGGCTGTGGGTAGGTCAGGGGATCCCCTACCTGTTCGACTGGGATGAGCTGATCTACGCCAGCTTGGCGCGGCAGATGCTGGCCAGCGGGGATCCGCTCTCGTTGGCGATCAACGGGGAGCCCTTTTTTGAAAAGCCGCCCCTGTTTTTTTGGCTGCAGGCCCTGTCCATGGCTGTTTTGGGGATGAACGAATGGGCGGCGCGGTTGCCCAATGCCTGGGTGGGCGGGATCACAGTGGCGCTATTGGTGGGGTGGGGATCCCATCTGCGTGGGGTGGGGTTTGGCTGCCTGTGGGGGATCCTACTGCTGACGGGCTACCTGCCCTTGTTTTTTTACAAAACCGGCCTCATCGACCCGCTGTTGAATCTGGGGATGGGGGTGGGTCTGGGATCCCTTTGGGCCGCCGAGGAGGCCTGGCGGGCCGGGTACTCTGGACGCAGGTGGAGAGCGGTGGGGGCGCTGGCTCTGGGCTTGGCGGTGTTGGCCAAAGGGCCGGTGGGGCTGGTGTTGCCCCTGGCTATCTGGATCCTCTACAAGCTCTGGCAACGGGATCCTCCCCTTCGATGGGGGGAGAGCCTGGTTTTCCTCAGCCTAGCTGTGGCTGTTCCCCTCACTTGGCTGGCGCTGGAAGGGGTGCAACGGGGGCCAGAATGGGTGGAAGAGTTTGGGCGCTACCAATGGCGCATCCTCACCAGCTCAGATGGGCATCCCGGCCCGGTTTATTTTCATCTGTTGGCCTTTGCCCTAGGGTGCTTTCCCTGGGGCGCTCTGGCCTTGGCCGGGATCCTGCAGACGATCCCCAGGAGTATGGGCTTGGTGGATTTGACTCGGCGGGCAGAACATCTGCTGTTGGTGGCTTTTGGGGTGGTGCTGGCCTTGTTTTCGCTGCTGGTGCAAACCAAGCTGGTACACTACACCTCGCTGCTGTATCCCATTGGGGCCTACTTTGCTGCCCTGCGCTTGCAGCGCCTGGTTGCTGAGAAAAGAGGGCCCAGTTTTTGGGAAAGTGCCTGGATCCTGCTCAGTGGCTTGTTTTGGCTGGCCCTGTGGCTGGTGCTGCCTTGGCTGGGATCCCAGGACCCCGCTGGGCTAGTCCAAGCATGGGTCTTTGCCGGCATCCCTGACGACTTTTCCAGCAGCTTGGTGCTGGGATACCTGCAGGCTGAGGTGGAGTGGCCGGTGTTGACCTACGTCCCCGCCGCGATCCTGCTGCTGGGAATTCTCCTTTGGAGTCGAGGACGGCGGCGGGCTTGGGGCTGGACAGTTTTGCTCTTGGCCACGGGACTGAGCGCCCAACTGGCCTGGTGCTGGGTCTTCCCCCGCCTGCTGCAACACACCCAGGGAGGAGCCGTCCACTTTTTCCGGCAGTTTGCCACTTCCGAAAACAATGCCCAGCCGGCTCTCTCTGGAACGGTGGGCCTGTACGGCTTTCGCTCTTTTGTACCCTATTTTTATGGCCCGCTGCAGGTTCCCTACGCCGCCAGCCCAGAAGAGCTGGCCGACTGGCAAGCCCAGGGGCAGGCGCCCGACTACCTGGTTACCTGGGATCCCTTTGTAGCTGAACTTACAGCTCCCGAGGGCGAACAGGCAGCCATTCTGGGATCTTGGCGGGTCGTCGAGCGCCGCAGTCCCTTTTGGCTGTTGAAAAAAACCTCTTCTCCTCCCTAGGCCCCAGATGAGCCAGTACGTGCTGCGCATCAGCGATATTCCTGCCCAAGATCGTCCCCGCGAGCGGCTGCTCAGCCAAGGGGCAAGGCATCTCTCCCACGCCGAGCTGCTGGCCATCTTGCTCAACACTGGCCAGGGGCCAGGCAAGCTCTCGGCAGTCGGCCTCGCCCAGTTGCTCCTGAAAAAATTGGAAACCCAAGGGGATCCCTTGGCCCAGTTGCGCCAGGTGGAAGCCGGAGAGCTGATCCAGATCGAAGGCATTGGCCCGGCCAAGGCAGCCACAGTGTTGGCCGCCATCGAGCTGGGACGACGGGTGTTTTTGAGTCGTCCGCCAGACCGGACAGCCATTGAGTCGCCAGAACAAGCGGCTATGGCTCTGAGTGGTGACTTGATGTGGGAATCTCAAGAGCACTTTGCCGTCTTGCACTTGGATGTCAAGCACCGTCTGCTCAGCCAGCAGATTGTAACCCGGGGCACCGCCACCGAAACCCTGTCTCATCCGCGGGAGACTTTCCGCAGCGCCATCAAACAGGGGGCCAGTCGCATCCTGGTGGCCCACAACCACCCTTCCGGCAGCTTGGATCCCAGCCCAGAAGATCTTGCCCTTACCCGGCAACTCTTGCAGGCGGGGCAGCTGCTGCAGATCCCGGTTTTGGATCACCTTATCCTCGGCGGCGGACAGTTCCTCAGCTTGCGCCAACGCACCACCCTTTGGCAGGAGTTTCCCCAGCCGGAGTAAGCCTCACCCTCTCCCAGAGGGAGAGGGGAGTAATGCAACGGAAATGTTTCATTCATTACTGTATTCGCCACCATTTATTCGCCACCATTTGGGTTGACCACGCCCAAGGGATCCCTGTATGGCTCTCAAGCATCCGGGAGTGGCTCAAAACGCATCCCCACCTTGAGCTGGCCGCCATTGACCAAGTCCCAAGCCGATTGTTCTTTTCTGCCGGGCAGCTGCGCCCGCCGGATCAATAGGGATCCCTCTCCGGTGGCTGCATAGACTCCTTCTCCCCTGGCCAATCCCACCACCTCGCCAGGGCTGCCTTGGGGGAGATCGCCAGGGGGTGGGTGCAACTGAGGAGAGGCAGAGCGGACAATTTTGATCCGCTGCCCCCTCAAACTGGTGAAACAGTCGGGAGAAAAGGCGCGGATTTGGTTGTGCAAGGCCTGGGCAGGGCGCTGCCAGTCGAGGTGAAAGTCTTGTTTTTTGAGCAAAGGGGCGTAGGTTGCCCGGGATCCATCCTGAGGAATAGGGGTGAGTTCCCCTTTCTCCAATTTCAAGAGCGTTTCCACCAAGAGTTCTGCCCCCAGTTGAGCCAGTTGGGGTGCCAATTCTAGGCTGGTTTGCTCTGGCCCAATGGGTAGCTTGGCCTGGAGCAGGATGGCCCCCGTATCCATTCCCTCATCCATGAGCATGGTGGTTACGCCGGTCTCGGTTTCGCCGTTGGCAATAGCCCACTGGATGGGGGCAGCGCCACGATAGGCGGGCAGGAGGGATCCATGCACATTCACACAGCCCAGCTTGGGCATCTGCAACACCGTCAGGGGCAAGATCTGGCCGTAGGCCACCACCACAAACACATCGGCAGCCAGCGCCTCCAGAGCCGCCAGCACTTGGGGATCCCGCCGCAAGCGGACAGGCTGCCACACAGGGATCCCGTGGGCTTGAGCCAACACTTTGGTAGCGGGCGGGAGCACCTTTTGCCCTCGCCCCTGGGGCCGATCCGGCTGACAGACCAATCCCACCACTTCAAAGGGAGACTGCGGCTGCAACAGGATCCGCAGCGAAGGCAGGGCAAACTCTGGCGTGCCGAAAAAAACAACCCGCATGGCCAACCCCAACGAGCACTGTCCTTCAGAATACGCTCAGCCAGCGGCTGCAAACGCTCGGCTACTTACTATCTCCTCCGTCAACTGACACCCGGAGATTCAGTCTGGGAGGCAGGAGAAGGGGGTGGCGGCTCGGCAACCCTTTCCTTCTCGGCGATGGGAGAGCGCCCGGTCAAGGGCACCTGCGGGGACTGCCAAAAGGCAGGCTGTTTGAGATCGAACTCTTGGCTCCAGGCCGGGAAAAAAGAGCCCAGTTTCTGCCCAGAAAGCCGCAGCCGTTGCAAAAAAGTCCATTCCAGACGGGTCAAGGCTCGCCGCAGAAAATCCCTAGCCCAATCCGGATCCGGGGCTTCTGCCGCCTGCAAGTTCACCTGCAAGAGGCCCAGCTTGGGATGGAAATGAACCCGTGCTTGGATCCCTTCCGGACGCAACAGGTAATTGAACACCTGCTGGATGGCCACCTCATCCCCCCGCTGAGCGCGATACAGAGGGCTGTTGGGGTTGGGCTGGGGCTGGTAGCGCCACTCGCGGTGCCATTCCGGGATCCCTTCGTTGGCCAAAAAGCCAAAAAGCTCCACCTGACGTTGCCTGTGGGTCAGCGCCATGTGCTCCAATGCCGGCGAGAGGCTCCCCAGCAAAGCATCCGGCTCAGGCAAGGGATCCCCCTCTAGACGCAGCAACAGGCGGTGGCCGGAAAGCCGCGCTTGTACCTGAAGATGGCCCAACCCCAGGGATTCCAGAGCTTCTTGCAGATCGGCCAAGATAGCGGGCAGAGGAGCCTGGACATCCAAAGAATCGCTCACCGACAAAAGATCTCCAACAAGCCCTAACCCAACCTAGCCAATTTCCAAGGTTGCTTGGATCCCTGGGATCGCCAGCCAAGATGGCCAGATCCATTCACCTCAGTTGCTAGACCCCCAGGATCAGGCGAGCTGCAGCGAACTGAGTTAACCTCAGCAACGGCTACAGCCCATAGAAATCTGGCCCGGATCCCTCGTAGCTGGGGTTGACCCGCAAGTTTAAGTGGGGACAGATGATCTCGCAGGTGCGGCACTGAATGCAGTTTTCCAAAGACATGGCATGGGAGCGGATGCCATTTTGGTCGCGGATGTGGTGTACCTCGGCTGTGCAGTCGGCCACGCAGGGGGTGGGGCGATTCAGCTTGTCGTAGGTGGCGATGCACCGGCGGCAGGTTTCGGCGTCGAACTCCAGGATGTGACGGTTACCCTCGGGGTAGCGGGGATCCGCGAAAAAAACCGCATCGGGCCGCGAGAAATAGCCCGGTCGAGCGGCCAATTCCTGGGGGGCCAGGGCTGTGGGGGCCACAAAATCCGCCTGAATGGCGGCGTGGGGGGCCACATAGCCTCGCGGGGGTGGCTCGCTGGGGCTGACCCGCCCGGTGAGCAGGGTGTAGGCGCGCAGAGTTTCTCGTCCGCGGCGAACGGGATCCTGTAAACCCCAGCGCAGGGATCCCAGCCAGGGATGGCCGGCATCGACGCTGCGGCACACCTGAGGTAAGTATTCTTCCAGCAAGCGGGAGTTCTCCAGAAAAGCCTCGCGGAAATAGCGGCTGCGGTAGAGGTTTTGCCCCGCCGCACTTTCCATCACCGCCCTTTGGTAGTCGGTTTGGATGCGCAGATCCCCTTTCAAGAAGCCATCGTGAATGAGGCCCGCCGCCAGATAGCCGGTTTCCATGGCATTATCCACCCCGGCCAAGCTGCCCACATCCAACACCCCCAGCGCATCCCCCAACAGCAGGGCTCCCTCAACGCCAAACCGGGTGGGCAGGCTGTGGTAGCCCCCTTCGGGAATCACGGCAGCCCCATATTTGAGCAACCTGCCGCCAGCAATTAGGGACTGGATCCAGGGGTGAGCCTTGAACTCCTGCAGACGTTGCTGGGGGTTGAGGTTGGGGTTTTTGCTGTCGAGGCCGATGATCAGACCTAAGGCCAGGCGATTGTCTTTGAGGCCATAGACGAAGCCGCCGCTGAAGCTGCCATCCAAAACCGGGTAGCCCAAGGTATGCCACACCTGCCCCTGCAGGGACTGGGGGATCTGCCACACCTCTTTGACCCCCACCGACCACAATTGCGGGTTGGGGCGCAGTTGAAACTTCTCGATGAGATCTTTGGAAATGAAGCCTTTGTCGCCAAAGCAGGTGAGTTCGGCAAAGATGCAATCTTCGTACACTTGGCCGGAATCGCTCGCCCGCACCCCAATCACCCGCTCCCCGTCGTAGAGGATTTCATGGGCGGCAAAGCCGGGGAACACATCGAGGGTAACATTTGGGATCCCTTTGGCTTTTTCCTGCAGGGTTTCGGCCAGCCAACGGATGACGTGGCTGAGGGTGAGAATGAACTGCCCCTGCTTGCGAAATCCCGGCGGGATCACCGCTTCCGGCAGATCCCAGCGCTGTTGGGATCCCAGCACGCTCAAGTGATTGGCTTCCACCCGCCCTTCATGGGGAAATCCTTGGCTTTCAAAATCGGGGAAGAGCTTGGCGATCACCTGAGGATTGCAGATGGCGCCACTGACGATGTGACCGCCGAATTGGCGGGCTTTTTCCAAAATGGCGATGGAGATTCTTAGCCCGGATAGCTTGGCCAAATCCAAAAGGCGATGGGCCAAGATCAAGTTGGAGGAACTCCCCCCCACCAACAGAAGGTCGTAGCGGATGGCTTCACTCATCCTCTCCACGCGGTAGCTCCGGATACGCTGCCTGTATCTTAAAAAGGGGAGGGGAGAAAGAGGGCAAAACTTTAGACCTTCTCAAGCCTCTGGTGCGAGCCCCCAGCAAGATGATCGTCGTCGGCCTAATGTCGGGCACTTCGGTAGACGGGATCGATGTAGCCATCGTCCACCTGGAGGGTGACGATCCCCTACAGTGGGAGTTAATGCATTTCCAGACGATCCCCTATTCCCCAACGCTGCGGGCAGAGATTTTGCGGGCTGCGGATCCCAAAACCGGCATGGTAGATCGCATCTGCGCCTTGAACTTTCGTTTGGGCCGAGCTTTTGCCGAAGCGGCCTTGCAAGGGATCCAGGCGGCCCATCTTACCCCCCAACAGATCGATCTCATCGGCAGCCATGGCCAAACCCTTTGGCATAACCCCAGTGGGCCAGAAGCTTCGACTTTGCAAATCGGTGAAGCTGCAGTGATTGCCGAGCTGACCGGGATCCCGGTGGTGAGCAATTTTCGGGCGCGGGACATGGCGGCAGGAGGTCAAGGCGCACCTTTGGTAGCTTTTGTGGATTGGCTGCTGTTGAGGCATCCCCACCTTCATCGTGTGGCCCAAAACATCGGCGGCATTGCCAACCTCACCTATCTCCCCAGCCTCTGCAGTGGGGGATCCCCCTTGGCCTTCGACACTGGCCCCGGCAACATTTTGATCGATCTGGCGGTGATGCGGGCCAGCCAAGGACAACAAGCCTTTGATCGCGATGGAAAATGGGCTGCCCAAGGCCAAGTCCACTGGGAAAAAGTTGCAGAATGGATGCGGGATCCCTATTTTCAAAAGGCACCGCCCAAAACCACTGGTCGGGAGTATTTTGGATCCCTTTATTTGGAGCAAATTTGGACCCAATTTATATCTGCTCACGACTGTATTGCCACCCTCACAGGGTTTACGGCCTGCTCCATTGCCCAAGCCTATAGGGACTTTTTGCCCGCGACCCCAGATCAAGTTATTCTCAGCGGTGGCGGCACCCAAAACCCTGTTCTCATGCAACTGCTGCAGGAGCAACTGCCGACCACAACCCTGTTGACTTCCGACCAAGTGGGGATCCCTTCTAAGGCCAAAGAGGCCCTTGCCTTCGCGGTATTGGCCTATAAAACCTGGCAAGGTAAGACCAACAATTTACCGGAAGCAACTGGGGCAAGACATGCTGCCATCTTGGGCCAAATCACACCCTCTTGTCGTAACCAGTCCTAACTCATCTGTATCGTTATCTCCAACAAGCTTGAGCCATTCCTCATACTCCCGAGGAAAGAGAAATGTCCGGAATTGCGGCGGAGCCTCTGCCGAATCCAGATCTCGCTAGGATGTCACGCAAGGCTGAGAAAAGCGATAAAGTTACCTTGCCAAGATCTATAAATCAAAAGCCCTAGTTCTTATGAAGGATCGTCCTCTGCCTCCACTTCTGCTGGCAATCATGATTTTTAATTTCTTCATTCTCTTTGGCTGTAGTGTTGTCCGGCATCACCTGTTTCAGTCTGGAGGATATGATCTTGGCATCTTCGACCAATCCATCTATCTAATCAGTCGGGGAGAGGTTCCGTTTTCGACCATTCGAGGGATCCACATCTTGGGAGACCACGCAGCCTTTATTCTCTATCCCATCAGCTTTTTGTACCGCATTGTCCCCTCGGTCTATTGGCTGTTTGGGCTCCAATCTCTGGCGTTAACGTTGGGGGCATCGGCCATTTATCACCTTGCGCTTCAGGCCAAGATCAATCCCGGCCAAGCAATGGTGATTGCCGGGGCCTATCTTCTCTACCCGGCCATTTTTAACGCCAACCTTTTTGATTTTCATCCAGAGGTCATAGCTGTTCCTCTTTTCTTGGCGGCTGTGCTCTGCATTCGCTCTGGAAAATTGAGGGGGTTCCTTCTCTGTTTGAGCGGCATTCTTGGCTGTAAGGCGGTGTTATCTCTCAATGTTGTTGCTCTGGGAGCCTGGCTGTTGTTTTGGGAAAAAGGACGAATTCAAGAACGCTGGCAATGGCGCTGCCAAGTGGGCGGCTGGACGGCAATTGCAGCAGGATCGGCTTGGTTTGGGATAGCCACTTTTGGGGTCATTCCTCACTTCAGCGGCAGCGAGCCGGCAGCCGTTTCTCATTACGACTATCTAGGGAATTCTGTTGCGGAAATTGTTCAAGGTTTAATCTTGAGACCGATGCTGGTTTTGAGCAAAGTCTTCTCTCTGGACACCCTGTTTTATGGATTTTTATTGGTTGCGCCTTTGGCTTGGGGTCTCTCTTGGCGGCATTGGGATCCCTGGATCCCTGCCCTGCCTACCCTGGGTTTGAATATACTCTCCAGCAACCCCGCCTATCGAGATCTGGTGCATCAGTACGCTTTGCCTATCGTTCCTTTCTTGTTCTTAGCTGTCATCGAGAATGTGAAAAATCACCTCTTCCAGAGCCATTTTATAAAAGATGGAAAACTGCCCCTGATCTGGTCTTCGCTGGCCTTTTTGGCCTTGGGGAAATACACCTTTTTCGGCTCGATTTATCTCAGCTCCCTAGACACTTGGCAGGCAACCCGACAGGCTCTTGCCCAGATCACCACCCAAGGGGGCGTCCTCACCACCCACGAGATCAGCCCTCACCTCACCCAGCGACCTGTAATCTACTTTACAGACGAGGGCCGCTTCAATGGATCCCCGCCCTCTCAGTGGGATCCCTTTGATTATGTGTTGCTCAACACCCGTCATCCGGGGTGGCGCAGCAGTCCAGAGTTCTCCCGTGTCCTGATTGAAGCTTTACAGAAGGAAACTCAATTCCAGCTTCTGTACCACCAAGATGGGGTGTATTTGTTCTCTAGGTTACGAAAAGACCTCTAAGAATCGCATAAGAATCGCAATTCTAAGGACTGCAGACTACTTTATTGGCACTTGATCTAATTGACTTAAACCAAGTCTTCTTCTCGTTGCAACAAATGATTAAGAAACTTTTGTAGTGCCTATCCTCATGCGCGAATAGAGTAGCGCAGGGGTTAGGTGCTGTTTTATAAGACTCGCCAAGTTTCTAAACAAAACTTGTCAAGACAAGAGGAGAAGTCAACATGAGTATCCATTCGCATGGCCCTAAGCTTCGTCCTGGAGACGAGCCTATGTGTAACCACTCTCCCAACCCCACTTTCAGCAGCATCCTGGAGAGCCGTTTGCAGCGGCGTCAAGTGTTGCAGGGGGGAATTGCTGCAGCGGTGGCCACCTTTTTTGGCTTGCCTGCGGTAAACTACCCGGCTCCGACCGCTAAGCGGTACGGAGCGGGCTTTCAGTAGCCCTGAGCCTGTTCTGCTCTACCAGAGAACAAAACAAGCCCGGACCTCTAGGCTGGTTTACGACAGCCCCCAAGAGCGCAATCACATTCGCACCATTCAAATCCGCATCCCCTTCCCATCCACAGTGCCCACACTTGAACGACTTACCACTGCGATAGGATTGCGCAGGGTCGGGATGGATGTGCAAACACCGGTGGCAGGTCTGCGACGTGTAGGCAGGCGGCACAAGAATCAGAGAAACCCCTGCAGCCCTCGCCTTGTATTCCAGAAACTGACGTAGTTGGTAGAACGCCCAACTGTTGGTCCTACGCCGCTCGGCTTTGCTGCGTGGCTGTTGATTGACCCTTTCCCGGATCCCTGTCAGGTCTTCCAGAGCAATAGCGCTGTTGGTAGCTTTTGCCCTAGAGACAATAGCTTTGGAGATGCGATGATTGACCCACGTTTGGAAGCGTCTCTCCTTGCCAGACAGCCGTTGCAACAGTTCTCTGCATCTGCGCCGCGAACTGCGTGTGCCCTTACTGGCTTTGCGTTGGAGTACCGCCCTCAACCGGGAGTAGTGGTCTCGGACTCTGTTCAACTGCTGTCCATTCCAGTTGTCCCCCTCTGACGTATGGGCAATATCTGTCCTTCCCAAGTCCACCCCGATCACCTTGTCGGTATCTTGTTGCTTGGGTGGCTTTTTCTCTACGCAAATCTGGATGTAGTAGGAGCCATCTTTGCGCTTGATCAGCGTGGCAGCTTTTGGGTTGGAACCAGCCAGCATCCCACGCTGGTAGTTGCCAATGGCCAGTTCAAAGCGTTCTCTCCCTTCAACCGTGGTCAGCGACACCGTCCAGTCTTTCTCGCGGAATGAAAAGATACGTGCGTCGTAGGTAACGAACCTACGCTTGAACTCTTTAACCGGACGGTTGCGCTGTCTCGCCACTTTGCGAGCGCCTGCCACCCGTCTGCACACCTGCTGGGCCAAGTTACTGGACAAGCCGAATCGGGCGCGAATCTCGTAGTAGCAAAGGGATTGCAGTTTGACCGCATTGACGATCTTCTCCGGCGTGTTCTGGTTGACCCAGTTCAGTGCCTGCACAAAGGCATCCATCGTCGCGTCCAATTTGGCGGCTTGTGACGGGA
The DNA here is from genome assembly GCF_054059455.1 of Thermostichus sp. MS-CIW-23. NCBI lineage: Bacteria > Bacillati > Cyanobacteriota > Cyanophyceae > Thermostichales > Thermostichaceae > Thermostichus > Thermostichus sp. MS-CIW-23. The sequence goes on from NZ_JBSSCC010000002.1 coordinate 120,238, forward strand.
ACGCCTTGAGCTTACAGGATATGGTCAGGACTTGGCTCATAAGTTCATTGTACTTCATCAAAGCGCATTCCTCCCGGCACTGACCCTACGGGTACAGTGCGGGGCTCCTGCGATTTCTAGCTGAACAGTGCTTCCAAATCGGCAAAAGCCGCCAGTGGCAGTGCTTTGCTGGGCTTCAAGGCAATTCCTGTGAGCGCGGAAGACAAACTGGTGGTGCCCGAAGGCTACACTGCCCGACCGCTGCTGGCTTGGGGTACTCCCATCACCGGCACCTATCCACAGTTCAAGCTGGAAAACACCGGTGCCGAGCAGGGAATGCAGGTGGGTACCCACCACGATGGCATGCACCTCTTCCCCATCGAAGGGAAGGATCCCTGGCAGGGCAGCTCCACCGAGGGTTTGCTGGTGTTTAACCACGAGTACGTTGAGCCTCGGTTTATGCATGCTGCGGCTGTGGGCCAGAAGCTGGATTCCGACCTGTATCCCACCAATCCTGACGGCACCCGCGATCCCGATCAGGTGCTGAAAGAGCTGAATGGCCACGGGGTGAGCATTGTCCACATCAAGCAGCAGGGAGACGGCAGTTGGGAAGTGGTGCGGGATCGCCTCAACCGCCGCATCACCGGTCTTACCCTCATGGAGATCCACGGCCCGGTGCGGGGATCCGACTTTGTGAAAACCAAGTTCAGCCCCGAAGGCACGATGACCCGTGGCACCCTGAACAACTGCGCCCACGGCGTCACTCCCTGGAATACCTACCTTACTTGTGAGGAGAACTGGGCGGGCTACTTCAGCAACACCAGCAAAGGCCCCGACCAAAAGCCCAACCTGCCCCGGGAGCACAAGCGCTACGGCGTAAGCACCGAGACTTCCCGCTACGGCTGGGAGCTGGCCAGCAACAAGGCGGACGAGTTCATCCGCTTCAATGCCACCCCCACCGCTGCGGATGCCACTCAAGACTACCGCAATGAGCCCAACACTTTTGGCTGGGTGGTGGAGATCGATCCCTTTGATCCCAGCAGCACTCCCAAGAAGCGCACCGCTCTGGGCCGCTTCGCCCACGAAGGCGTGGTGTTTCAGCCGCCGGTGGAAGGCCAGCCGATTGTGGCCTATATGGGGGACGATGCCCGCTTTGGGTACATCTATAAGTACGTCTCTGCCGAGCCCTACCGCAAGGAAACGGCGGGTGGACATCTGTTGGACAATGGCACCCTGTATGTGGCCAAGTTCAACGAAGATGGCACGGGCGAGTGGCTGCCGCTGGTGTTTGGGAAAAACGGTCTAACCCCGGAAAACGGCTTCACCAGCCAAGCAGATGTGTTGGTGAATACCCGCACGGCGGCAGATTTTGTCGGTGCTACTAAAATGGACCGGCCTGAGTGGGGAGCGGTGGATCCGCAAACCCGCATGGTCTACTTCACCCTGACCAACAACAGCCGTCGGGAACAAGACCAGGTGAACGCTGCCAACCCCCGTCCCAAAAACAAGTGGGGTCACATCATCCGTTGGAAGGAAGCCAACGACCGGCCTCAAGCCACCCGTTTCGAGTGGGATCTCTTTGTCTTGGCCGGGCCGCCTGAAGATAGCCGCACCCTATCAGGTCAACCCCTCAATGCAGACAACATCTTCAACTCTCCCGATGGGCTGTGGTTCGATGCCAGCCGTCGCCTCTGGATCCAGACCGACACCAGCGACAGCAATCTCAACAAAGAGGAGTTTGCGCCTTTTGGCAACAACCAAATGTTGGCTGCCGATCCGGATACAGGGGAAATTCGCCGCTTTTTAACCGGGCCGATTGGGCAAGAGATCACCGGTGTGGTCACCACTCCCGATCAGCGCACCATGTTCATCAACGTGCAACATCCGGGAGCCACAACCAGCGAGGACGACTTTGCCGCCGGCAAGGTCAATTCCCGCTGGCCAGACTACGACCCCAATCTCTACCCCCGCTCGGCGGTGGTGGTGATCACCAAAAATGACGGCGGGATCATCGGTACCTAGTTGTCTCTGAGGCCGTCAGCCCATAAAACCCAGCGGCAGGGATCCTTCATCTCTGCCGCTTTCTTGCACTTAACCCAGCAAGGCTGATCCCTGCAGGGTCAGGAATCTGGAGCTATCTCTCAAGTACCAATTCTCCCTCTGGGAGACGAGCCGGGGGTGAGGGAAATTAATCCCACAGGTTCAAATCCGTCACTGCTCCCAAGCTGCTGCTGGAGACCAGCTTGGCGTACTTGGCTAGGGTGCCCCGTTTGTAGCGAGGCTCAGGAGGAGACCAGCGGGCGCGGCGGCGGGCCAGCTCTTCTTCGCTCACATGCAAGTGCAACTGGCGAGCCGGGGCATCAATGGTGATGAGATCCCCTTCCTCCACCAGGGCAATCGTGCCCCCCACATAGGCTTCGGGAGCCACATGGCCCACTACCATGCCGTAGGTGCCGCCGGAGAAGCGGCCATCGGTGATCAGGCCAACGCTATCCCCCAAGCCGGCGCCGATGATGGCCGAAGTGGGCGAGAGCATCTCCCGCATGCCGGGGCCACCTTTGGGGCCTTCGTAGCGGATCACCACCACATCCCCTGCTCGGATCTGGCCGGAGAGGATGGCCTGCAGGCAGGACTCCTCTGAATCGAAGACCCGCGCCGGCCCGGTAATTTTCGGGTTCTTGACGCCGGTAATCTTGGCTACTGCTCCTTCGGGAGCCAGATTCCCCTTGAGGATGGCCAGATGCCCTTGGGGATACAGGGGGCTGTGCCAAGGGCGGATCACCTCCTGATCCGGGCTAGGCTCGTCCGGCACATCCCGCAGGACTTCGACGATGGTCTGGCCGGAGATGGTGAGGCAGTCCCCGTGCAGCAGGCCGTGGTTGAGCAGCATTTTCATCACCTGGGGGATCCCGCCGGCTCGGTGCAGGTCGGTGGCCACAAACCGCCCTGAAGGCTTGAGATCGCAGAGGATAGGCACGCGAGCACGAATGGTCTCGAAATCATCTAGCGTCAGGGGCACTTCTGCCGCATGGGCAATGGCCAGAAAGTGGAGCACGGCGTTGGTGGATCCCCCTACGGCCATGATCACCGAGATGGCATTTTCAATGCTTTTACGGGTGATGATGTCGCGGGGGCGGATGTTGGCTTTGATGGCCTCTGCCAAGACCTTGGCCGATTGGGCGGCACTTTCGGCTTTTTCCTCGTCTTCTGCAGCCATGGTGGAGGAGTAGGGCAGGCTCATCCCCATGGCCTCAAACGCGCTGGACATGGTGTTGGCCGTGTACATGCCGCCGCAGGATCCCGCACCAGGACAGGCGTGGCGCTCCACCGCCAGCAGCTCTTCCTCGGAGATGCGCCCGGCGCTGAACTCCCCTACGGCTTCAAAAGCGCTCACGATGGTGAGGTCGCGGCCATTGTAGTGACCCGGCTTGATGGTGCCGCCGTAGACGAAGATCGAGGGCACATTGAGGCGGGCCATGGCAATCATCGCCCCCGGCATGTTCTTGTCGCAGCCGCCGATGGCCAAGAGGCCATCCATGCTCTGGCCGTTGACCACCGTCTCGATGGAATCGGCAATCACTTCCCGCGACACCAGCGAGTATTTCATCCCCTCCGTGCCCATCGAGATGCCGTCGCTAATGGTGATGGTGCCGAACACCTGGGGCATACAGCCCGCCGTTCTCAAAGCCGCCTCCGCCCGCTCCGCCAGAGTTTGGATCCCGATGTTGCAGGGGGTGAGGGTGCTGTGGGCGTTGGCAATGCCGACGATGGGCTTGCCGAAATCTTCGTCGCGAAAGCCCACGGCTCTGAGCATGGCGCGGTTGGGGGAGCGCTGTACTCCCTGGGTAACCACTTGGCTGCGCAGCGGGAAAGGGGAATTGGCCATCATTGCAAGAGGAAACCGGGACGAAGTAGGGAGAGGAGAAAAGGGGTAGAACTCATCCTACCGCGTTTCTTCGGGGGAACATGAGCTTTCCCGGAAAGAGGGATCCGACCAAATCTGAAGCAACTCTGTAAGTTGTCTGCACCTGCGCCGAGGATCGGCCAGCCTACCTAATAGAAGGGATCCCAGGTTCCAATCGCGTTAGCGAGACCGAGTCAAGACATGGGGGCCAGGGATCCTGGGTGTTGGTGTTTCCCCTTCGTGTTGGCGAAGCCTCGTATGGTTCTCAGCTCTCCTCCCTCCCCGCCGGTAGTGCCCAGCAGTGCCGACCGCGTTAGCGGGACGGAGTCCTCACGGGAGATGTCGCGGGATGTGCTCACCCTCTCCCGTCATGTTTTGCAGCAGTTTGGCAGCTTTACGGCAGAGGCCCAAGACTTCAGCGCCCTGATGAACCGCATTGCCCTGGCCGGCAAGATGATCGCCCGGCGGCTGAGTCAGGCAGGACTGATCGAAGGGGCGCTGGGGGTTACCGGCAGCGTCAATGTCCAAGGGGAAGAACAGCAACAGATGGACGACTACGCCAACCGGGCCTTCATTCGCGCTTTGGAGCAAACGGGCCTGGTGTGTCGGCTGGTCTCGGAAGAGATGAAAACCCCGGCTCGCCTGCCGGAAAACTGCTCCCTCAGCCGCCTGGCCCTGATGATCGATCCCCTGGATGGATCCTCCAACATTGACGCCAACCTCAGCGTCGGCTCCATCTTCTCCGTCCTTCACCCTCTTGAGGATCGCCCGGAAGCGGACAACCAAGACCTGCTGCAACCGGGCCGTCGCCAACTGGCTGCGGGATATATTCTCTACGGCCCCAGCACCCAATTGGTCTATTCCGTCGGCAAGGGGGTACACGGTTTTACGTTGGATCCCAGCTTGGGGGAATTTATCCTCTCCCGCAGCGACATCCGCATTCCTGAACGCGGCTCCGTCTACAGTCTCAACGAGGGCTATTTTTGCCAGTGGAGCGAAGGGATCCAGAACTATGTCCGGTATGTTCACCGCCGCGATGGCTACATCTCCCGTTACAGCGGCGCTCTGGTGGCGGATTTTCACCGCATTCTCCTGCAGGGCGGAGTTTACCTCTATCCCGGCACCCAGAAAAAACCGGAGGGCAAGCTGCGCCTGATGTACGAGGCCAACCCCCTGGCTTTTCTGGCCGAGCAGGCGGGCGGGGCAGCCACCACCGGCACCGAGGCCATCCTGGATATCGTTCCCCAATCCCTCCACCAACGGGTGCCCCTCATCATCGGCAGCCGTGAGAATGTGGCCGAAGTGCTGCGCTGCCTGGAAGGTTCTCTGACCCCCTAGCCACTCTTTTCCCCAACCCTATCCACCCAAGCTGAGCCGACTCTATGGTGACCCTGGCTGAAAACCCCCTCCGCGTTGGTCTCAACCAAGAGCGCACTCCGGATCCCTGTATTTTGGTGCAGTTTGGGGCTTCTGGGGATCTGGCCGCCCGCAAGCTGCTCCCGGCCTACTACCGGCTGTTTGGGCAGCGGCGGCTGCCGCCGGAGTTTACTTTGGTGGGGGTGGCCCGCCGCGATTGGACTCACGAGGTTTATCGGGAAAAGATGCGGGCTGCCGTGCAGGAGTTTGCCCCCCAGGACTTGGGGCCGGAGGCCCTCTGGCAGGACTTCGCCAGCCGCCTGTTCTATTGCCGCCTGGATATCGGGGATCCAGAAGGCTATCTTCGCCTGAAGCAACTGCTCAGCCAGTTGGATGAGGAGCGGGGCACCCGTGGCCACCGGGTGTTCTATCTGGCGGTGGCGCCGGACTTTTATGCTCAGGCCATCCAACAGTTGGGGGCAGCTGGCATGGTGGCCGATCCGACCAAAACGCGGGTGGTGATCGAAAAGCCCTTTGGCCACGACCTCACCTCGGCCCAGGAACTCAACCGCCTTGTGCAGCGAATTTGCCAGGAAGAGCAGATCTACCGCATTGATCACTACTTGGGCAAAGAGACGGTGCAAAACCTGCTGGTCTTCCGCTTTGCCAACGCCATTTTCGAGCCTCTCTGGAACCGCAACTACATCGACCATGTGCAGATCACCGTGGCGGAGACGGTGGGGGTGGAGGATCGGGCCGGCTACTACGACACTGCCGGCGCCCTGCGAGACATGGTGCAAAACCACCTAATGCAGATCTATTGCCTGACGGCCATGGAGCCACCTGTCTCACTGCGCAGCGATGGGGTGCGCAACGAAAAGACCAAGGTGCTGCAGGCCACCCGCCTAGCGGATCCCCGCAATGTGGCAGCCGCAGCGGTGCGGGCGCAGTACGGCCCTGGCTGGATTGCCGGCAAGCCGGTGCTGGGCTATCGGCAGGAGCCCAATGTCAATCCCCAGTCCAAAACCCCCACCTACGTAGCCCTGAAACTGGAATGTGACACCTGGCGGTGGAAGGGAGTGCCCTTTTACCTGCGCACTGGGAAACGCCTGCCCAAGAAGGTTTCGGAGGTGGCCATTCACTTTAAGCAGGTGCCCCTTTCCCTGTTCCAATCGGCGGCTCGGGAGGTGAGCCCCAATATCCTGGTGCTGCGTATCCAACCCAATGAGGGTATCTCGTTGCGCTTTGAGGCCAAGATGCCGGGGCCAGAGATCCGCACTCGCTCGGTGGATATGGATTTCCGCTATGGGACGGCTTTTGGAGCGAGTACACCGGATGCTTATGATCGCCTGCTCCTGGATTGTCTGTTGGGAGATCCAACGCTGTTTACCCGTGCCGATGAGGTTGAAGCGGCCTGGCGGGTGGTGACGCCGGTGTTATCGGCCTGGGAGTCTGAGCCCGGCAGCGGCAATGGCGGCGGTGCTGCACCGCCTCTGTTCACCTATGAGGCCGGCACTTGGGGGCCAAAGGCTGCCGAAGATCTGCTCACCCAATCGGGGCGGCGGTGGCGGCGCCTCTGATTTGGCTGCTCTCGGCTGGTAAACCATGGTCTATCCACCTCTGTGTAAGCCGGGGCACCCTCAGCAACAGGCAGAAGAGCATGAGCAGCTCAAGAGCCCTTTCAAATGGCCGCTGCAGAAGAGAACACCAAGACGTAGGGATCCCCGGCTGTTGCAGCTAACATGGGCATGGCCTGTTTATTGCGTGGGTATCATGCCGCCACTGTTGTTCCGGTTATCCGTCCGGCCCTGGCGAGCCTTGTCGGTGGGCCTGGCAGTTGTGTTGGGGATGGGAGGGTGGAGCTCTGCCCAGGCCCAGGTGTTGCTGCACGTCCCTCTGCCCAATGGGGGCTTGATGCAGGCCCAAGCGCTACAACTGGCCACCGACTCGCTGCGGCTGGCCCAGTTTGGTCAAACGGAAGAAGCGCTGCGCCGCCTGCAACTGGCCGTGGCCATGGTGCCCAACTCCTCAGAGCTGCTCTATGTTTTGGGCAACGTCCACCTAGAACTGGGGGACTTGGAGCAGGCGATTGCCTCGTTGCAGAAGGCCCGCGCCCTGTCTCCTCAAGATGGGGCTGTTCTCTACTCGCTGGGATCGGCTTATTTGCGGCAGGGCAGCTACTTTGCCGCTGCTGAAACCCTGGAACGAGCTGTGGCCCTGCAACCGGATAACCCCAACGCTCGCTTCCAACTGGGCAATGCCTACCTCATGCTGGATCGGTGGGATGCGGCCCGGCAGGAATATGAGAAGACCTTGGAGTTGGATTCCGCCTACTGGCCGGCCATGAACAACATGGGCTTGGTGGACTATGAGCAGGGGGATCTGGACGCCGCCATCGATCGCTGGGAACGCACGATAGAGATGAACAATGCCGTAGCAGAGCCCTATTTGGCCCTGGCGACTGCCCTCTACATTCGGGGAGAAACCGAACGGGCTGAGGAACTGGGGGCAAAGGCCATGCGCTTGGATCCCAACTACGCCCGCCTGCAGGTGTTGCGGGAGAATCTGTGGCGGGAAAACCTGCTGCGGGATGTGCAGATCCTCCTGCGTACCAGACCTGTTGCAGAAGCTCTGCAGCAAGCCGCCATCGAGCAGTTCAACCGGCGGATGGGCCTTTCGGAATAGGCTCAGGAATTGACAGTGGGAAGTTCTGCAGGGGATCCCTTGAGAACTCGTGCCTGAAACTTGGCCCGAATCCGCTCGGCAATCCCGGCACTGTTCAAGCCTAGTTCTGCCAAGGATTCCTCGGGGGTGGCGTGCTCCACCCACACATCCGGCACCCCCAAGCGCAACAAGGGCACTGCCAGGTCGGCGTCGAGCAGGGCTTCGGCCACTGCCGAGCCAAACCCACCCATGAGGCAACCTTCTTCCACCGTCACCACCAAGCGGCTCTGTTCGGCCAAAGGCAGGATCAGCTCAGTATCCAGAGGCTTGGCGAAGCGGGCATTGACCACCGTGGCTGAGATGCCGTGTTCTTTCAAGATCTCCGCCGCCTGCAGGCTGGGATGCACCATCGACCCATAGGCCAGGATCAGCACCTCGCCGCCGCTGCGCAGCACCTCGGCTTTGCCGATGGGCAGGGGTTCCCACCCCTCTTCTGCCAGAGGCACTCCTACACCCGATCCGCGCGGGTAACGCATGGCGATGGGGCCCTGGGTGTACTGGATCCCGGTCACCACCATGCGCTGTAGCTCCGCTTCATCTTTGGGAGCCATTAGCACCATTTCCGGAATGCAGCGCAGATAGGCGATGTCGTACATGCCTTGGTGGGTGGGGCCATCGGCTCCTACAACTCCCGCCCGATCCAAGCAAAAGAAGACCGGCAACTTTTGGATACAGACATCGTGGATGATCTGGTCGTAGGCCCGCTGCAAGAAGGTGGAATAAATGGCCACCACTGGCCGCATTCCCTCACAGGCCATGCCAGCCGCCAACGTTACAGCGTGCTGCTCGGCGATCCCCACATCCACAAACTGATCCGGCAGCTTTTCCTTGAGCTTATCCAGGCCAGTGCCCGTATCCATAGCGGCGGTGATGCCGATGATGCGGGGATCCCGCTCGGCCAGCTTGCAGAGGGCATGGCCAAAGACCTTGCTGTAGCTGGGGGGCTTGGGCTTGGTGGGCGGGTAGGGCTTGCCGGTGGCCAGGTCGAAGCGGGATTGGGCATGATACCCCACCTGTTCCGCTTCGGCAGGCGGGTAGCCCTTGCCTTTGACGGTGGCCACATGCACCAGTACCGGGCCGGAGATGCCGTGGGCCAACTCAAAGGCATCCAACAACTCCGCCAGGTTGTGCCCGTCCACCGGCCCCACGTAGGTAAAGCCCAGCTCCTCAAAGATAATGCCGGCTTTGTTGTTTTGCACAGCGGTAACCAGCTTCACCGTTTCCTTGAGGCGGTCAATTTCCGGGCTGAGGCTGGATCCCAGTAGGGGCAGGTTCTTCAGTTGCTCTTCTAGGCTGTCGGCCAAAAACTGCACCGGCGGGCTGAGGCGCAGGCGGTTTAAATAGCGAGGGATCGCCCCCACATTGGGGGAAATAGACATGCCGTTGTCGTTGAGCACCACCATTAGGTTGGTCTTGGGCAGGTGCCCGGCGTGGTTGATGGCTTCATAGGCCATGCCTCCGGTCAGGGCACCATCCCCAATGATGGCCACCACCTTGAAGTTGTCTCCCCGCCGATCCCGAGCGATGGCCATGCCCAAAGCTGCCGAGATGCTGGTGGAAGCGTGCCCCGCCCCAAAGTGATCGAAGCGGCTCTCGCTGCGCTTCAGGTAGCCGGAAATCCCCCCCTTCTGGCGCAATGTGTGGAAATTGTGGTACCTGCCGGTGAGCATTTTGTGGGCATAAGCCTGGTGCCCCACATCCCAGATCACCTTGTCTCGATCCAGATCGAGGGTCTTGTAGAGGGCCAAGGTCAGCTCCACCACCCCCAGCCCTGGCCCCAGATGACAGCCGACCGGGGAATTGGCAGCCGTCTGCAGATGTTTGTCGCGAATCTGGCGGGCTAGGCTGCGCAACTGGCTCAGGTTCAGGTTTCGGAGCTGGTTGGGATGAGTGATGTCACTCAGGTGCATAATGGACTCGTCCTTCCGGTGTGATCTCACTCTAATTCATTTTCAGGAGGGGTTTTGTAGCCCTCCCTGATACATTTACGCTGAACACTGCTGAACATCACTGTTCAACTATGCAGCGATAGCATTCTGTTTGTTTCCAAACAGAATGGCGGTATCCCGCAAAGCTTTGAGTAGAATACCCAAAGCGCAGTTTCCGTGTCGTCTTACTACCAATTTTCTGCTTTGCTTTGGCTACCATGTTGGCAGACTCGAAAGTAAACAGAAAGATCAACTGGTAGTAATCCGTACTGAACATATTATACATTATTTTCAGTATAGTTGAGCTTATTATTGACTAGAGTCATGCTCTCAAAACTTCAAGGAATGCAGGGATCCCCTTAATGCTGGGCCAAGGGCAGTGAGATCTTGAAAGGGGCACGCCAAGGAGCTTATTCAAGGGTTAGCCTCGCGTAAGGCCCTCGGTTGCTCCGGAGTTAAGGGCTAGGGCCCACTGCCGCGATGGTTTCTTCCTTTTTGTTAGCCATGAAAATCGCCGCCAACATCACCCAGCTCATCGGTCGCACCCCGCTGGTGCGGTTGAATCGGATCCCTCAGTCGGAAGGGTGTCTGGCCGAGATCGTGGTGAAGTTGGAGAGCTTTAACCCCGCCGCTTCGGTGAAAGACCGCATTGCCGTCAGCATGATCGAGGCTGCCGAACAGGCCGGTTTGATCACCCCCGGCAAGACCATCTTGGTGGAGCCCACCTCTGGCAATACCGGCATTGGCCTGGCCATGGCCGCTGCTGCCAAGGGTTACCGGCTCATCATCGTCATGCCTGAGAGCATGAGCCTGGAGCGGCGACTGCTGTTGAAAGCCTACGGAGCAGAGGTGCACCTGGCCAGTAGCGCCGGCGGCATGGGGGAAGCCATCTGGAAGGCTGAAGAGATCGTCCGCCGCACTCCCAACGCTTACATGTTGGGCCAGTTCACCAATCCCGCCAACCCCCGGATCCATGCCAGAACCACCGGCCCGGAAATTTGGGAAGATACCGATGGTCAAGTGGATATCCTGGTGGCAGGGGTAGGTACCGGCGGCACCATCACGGGGGCGGGCGAGTTTTTGAAGGGGAAAAACCCAGCCATTCGACTGGTGGCCGTTGAACCCAAGGCCAGTGCCGTCTTGAGTGGTGGACGGCCCGGCTTTCATCGCATTGAAGGGATCGGAGCGGGATTCGTGCCTGATGTGCTGCGGCGCGACCTGCTGGATGAGGTGATCCCAGTGGAAGATGAAGAGAGCATGGTCTACAGCCGGCGCCTGGCCAAAGAAGAAGGGATCCTCTCCGGCATTTCCACTGGGGCTGCCTTGGCGGGAGCCATCCAGGTGGGGCGGCGACCGGAAAACGCTGGCAAGCGGATTGTAATGATCCAGCCTAGTTTTGGGGAACGCTACCTGAGCACACCTCTTTTTCGCGACTTGGAGCGGGATTCCGATTCGAGATGACGATGATGCTGAGACTGCTGCCCTACAGGTCGCCCTGGCCCAGAGGGCGAGCTAGCATGGGTGAGAGTGACGTGGCGGAACGGCAGACGCGCTAGACTTAGGATCTAGTGCCGCAAGGCGTAAGGGTTCAAGTCCCTTCGTCCGCATGAGAATCCCCTACTTC